>CAZONZ010000087.1:2724-12208 GCA_964581005.1 uncultured bacterium | reverse complement strand
TTTGAGGATCTCGAAGAAGGCGAAAGTGAGGATATTGAATCGGGCTCGCTGGAGCAACAACTCCGTTCCGCTGAGGACGCACCGATTGTCAAACTGGCTAACCAGATCCTGGTGAAAGCCCTCCAAGATGGGGTCTCTGACATTCACATTGAGCCTCAGGAAGAATACCTACGAGTCCGCTTCCGCAAAGATGGGGTGCTGCGTCAAGCCTTTGGCAACTTGCCCAAAAAAGTGATCCCTCCCCTAGTGGCTCGTTGCAAGATTATTGCCGACCTCAACATTGCCGAACGTCGGAGTCCTCAGGATGGACGGATCCGGCGAATCTTCAAAGGCCGTAAGGTGGACTTCCGGGTCAATACCCTGCCCTCCCGTTACGGCGAAAAGATCGTGATGCGGATTCTGGATAACTCAGCCACCCAGCTGGGTCTCGACAAGCTGATCACCGATCCGGAAACTCTGGAAGGGTTCAAAGAAGTGGTGAGGCGTCCCTTTGGTCTGATCTTAGTGACAGGGCCAACAGGATCCGGGAAAACCACCACCCTTTACTCCGCCCTAGCTGAAGTCAATGATCCCGGTGTCAATATCAGTACTGCCGAAGATCCGATCGAGTACTCCCTGCCCGGTCTAACCCAGGTGCAAGTCATCCGCGAAAAAGGCATGAACTTCGCCGCGATCCTGCGGGCCTTTTTGCGACAAGATCCCGACGTGATCCTGGTAGGTGAGACCCGTGACTTGGAGACTGCTAAAACTGCAATCGAGGCATCCTTGACTGGCCACTTGGTGTTGACAACCTTGCACACCAACGATGCTCCAGGAGCGATCGCGCGTCTGATTGAGATGGGGATGGAACCGCATATGATCTCCAGTTCTCTGTTGGGTGTGATCGCCCAGCGTCTGATGCGGCGGGTTTGCTCCGAATGTCGGCTTCCCTATCACCCCACAGTGGAAGAATTGGCCCGTTATGGTCTGCAATCCTCTGGCAATACCGAAGAGCTCACGTTCTACAAGCCCAACAAGTTGACCAATAAAGAAGTTGAGCAACGTAAGGCTAAAGGTGAACCTATCTGTGGAAAGTGTGGCGGAGTGGGGTACAAAGGTCGGGTTGGGGTGTATGAGTTCATGAAGATGAATGATCGGATCGCTGAACTGATCAACAAAGAAGCCCCGACTGAAGTGATCAAGGAAGCCGCCCAAGAGTCCGGTATGAAAACCCTGCTTTCCTACAGTTTGATGTTGGTGAAGCAAGGCTTGACCACCTTAGAAGAAGTCGATCGGGTGACCTTGACTGACAAAGGTCTGGAGGGTGAGCTCAAGGCACGGGCGAAGGCCATGAGCACCTGCAAAGGATGTGGGGCCGAGCTCCAATTGGATTGGTTAGACTGTCCCTATTGCTTGACCCCTCGCTTCTAGTCTTACGCCCCAGCTAACCCATCCTCGGCCTGATCCCTGTGCCTCCCTAGGAGGTTTGCAGGAGGAGAGCCTCTCGTTGTGGGTAAGCTGGGACCAAGGTGATCTCGATGGATGGGTTTGATCGGGATCGAGTCCATGTTGAGTGGTTGGATGCTGGCACCGTAAACCTGACACTGCGCTTGAGCTGGAGAGGAAACTTATGGAGTTAATGATCGAAGACTTGATGGAAGCCATCGTTCAAAAGGGTGGCTCTGACATTCACATTTCTGCTGGATTACCTCCTTACTTTCGAGTCGGGGGCAAGTTGGAGCCAACCGAGCACGATCCGCTGACTCCGGAAGAAGTTCAGAAAATGATCTTCAGCATGCTCAACAACACCCAGCGCAAAAACCTGGAGCAAAACTGGGAGCTGGACTGTTCTTACGGGGTTCGAGGCATTGGCCGTTTTCGGGTCAACGTTTACAAAGATCGGGGCACCTATGCCTGCGCCATGCGAGCGTTGTCTTCTGAGATCCCGCACATTGACAAACTGGGCCTGCCTGACATTTGCCGGGAAATGGCTCGGATCCCACGGGGATTGGTGCTGGTAACTGGTCCAACCGGATCCGGCAAGTCAACGACCCTGGCTTCGATGATCGACATGGTCAATCGGGAAAAACCTGAGCACATTCTCACCGTCGAAGACCCGATCGAGTATGTGTACACTCCGGTCAAGAGCATCATTCACCAACGTCAGCTGGGCGAAGACACCAAGAGCTTTGCTAACGCCCTCAAGGCCGCGATGCGGGAAGATCCAGACATCATTCTGGTGGGTGAGATGCGGGACTTGGAAACGATCCAATTGGCGATCCGGGCGGCTGAAACCGGTCACTTAGTCTTCGGCACCTTGCACACCAGTTCCGCCTCTCAGACGGTAGACCGTATGGTTGACGTCTTCCCCCCAGAGCAACAGCAGCAGATCCGGGTGCAGTTGTCGAATTCCCTGCAGGCTGTGTTTGCCCAAACTCTGGCTCCACGCCTCAATCCAAAGCCGGGGCAATTCAATCGGGTCTTGGTTCAGGAGATCATGGTGATTACTCCTGCGATCTCCAACCTGATCCGGGAAGGGAAAACGGCTCAGATCTATTCGGCGATCCAAACAGGGGCCAAGTATGGGATGAAGACCCTGGAGAGTGATTTGGCCAACCTTTACATGGATGGCAAGATCTCGTTTGAGACAGCAATGTCGAAGACGTCTCGACCGGATGAATTGCAGCGCTTGATCGGGAATGTGCCCGGAGCGACATCAGCAGCTTCAGGACGTCGTCCCGTGGCCTCAGGTTCAGGTCGTTAGTCACTCAGTTTAGGGCTTGGGGAGTGAAGAGGGCTGTGCAGATGCCTGGTTTGAGGCTGGGCATTTGCGCGGATCAGGCTTGACTTTGAACCAGTAGCATGATCCTGTTTTTGTGGCTAAGCTCTACCTAGGTCCATTCACCGTTAGGGTTCAACCGAACCCAATACCGTAAGCATGTATTCTCCATCACCTGTACATGGGTTCAGCAGGGGTGGAGAGTGGGTTTGATATCTTGCTCAGGTTTCATTTGGGATAGGAAATAGGAGGGGATCACAGATGCCAAAGTACTCAGTTCGCGGCCTACTGCAAGGTCAGCCAGTTCGCCGGACCATCACAGCACCGACTCAAGCGGATGCCCGTGCCATTCTCCGTCAGCAAGGAATCTTCGCGAAAGCTGAAGATATTCAGGAGGTCAAGGGGGGTGGGTTTGACATGGCAAGCATTGAGATGCTGATGGCCTCGATCGAGATTCGTGACAAAGCTGTGTTTTCGCGTCAGTTTGCTGCCTTGATCAATGCAGGCGTTTCCATGGTGCGCTCGCTGACGATCATGGCAGATCAGACCCCAAACCCCAAGATGAAAAAGTATCTCAGGGCCATTAAGACCGATGTTGAGTCAGGCAAAAACCTCTCGGACTCGATCCGGCCTTATCCCGATGCCTTTGATGGCTTGTACTGCAGTATGGTTCAAGCAGGTGAGGTTGGGGGTGTACTAGATGAAGTACTCAATCGTCTAGCAAAACTCCTGGAGGACATGGACAAGTTAGCCAAGCAGATCAAGTCAGCCATGGCTTATCCTGTGGTCGTCGGCATATTGGCCACCTTGATCTTTTTGGGGATGGTGATCTTTATCCTGCCTGTCTTCCAGGGTATTTACGACGAGTTGGGAGGGACTTTGCCCCCCTTTACCCAATTCTTCATGTCGATCAGTAGCTTTCTACGCACGCCTCAGTACAGTCTGGGTCTGGTCCTGATTTTGGTGATGGCCTCTTTTGCTTATAAGCGCTATTATGCAACTCCGTCAGGCCGAGAAATGATGGATGCGATCTCCTTGAAATTGCCGATCTTTGGGGAGTTGATCCAGAAGACAGCTGTGGCTCGATTCTGCCGAACCTTTGGAGCCTTGACCCGTTCCGGGGTGCCTGTACTCACCTCCTTGGAGATTGTTCGAGATACCGCCGGAAATCAGGTGATTTCCAACGCGATCGATAATGCGCGCCAATCGATTTCAGAAGGGGGCCAAATTGCACCAGCGATTGATCGAGCCAAAGTGTTTCCGATCATGGCGGTTCAGATGATCGCAGTGGGAGAAGAAACTGGGGAACTGGATGCCATGTTGATGAAGACAGCAGACTTCTATGAGTTAGAGGTTGAGCAGGCCGTTAAGGCTCTGACCAGTTTGATGGAACCCCTTATGATCGTTGTCCTGGGTGGAATGGTGGGGTGCATTATTGTGGCCATGTACCTGCCCATGTTCCAGCTCTTTGAACTTGTCCAGTAAGCGGGTCTCCTCTGGATTCTCAAACCAAGTCGATCGGGTGGGCATGAATCTTTGGACGTGACCTCTGTAGGCATCAAACCATGCTGAGAAAATGGTTGCTGACATTGCTGCTGCTCCTGGGTCTAGGGGCAGCAATCATTCTGTCCGAAACTCCGACTGGATCCCTCTCTGGCCAGATCATGTATCCAGAGGCAGTAGAACCTGCATCTGAGGTTCAAGTGGTTGCATCCGGTCCAGTGGTGCGTGGTGTCTATGTGGGGGAGGATGGACACTATACCATTAGTGATCTCCCGACTGGGAAGTACGGCTTGCGAGGGATCGCCGCTGGGTTTGAACGATCGGTGCCAGGATCGCTGATGACTGTGCAGGAAGGGCAAACCACACAAGTTCCAAACATTGTCATGGAGCCTTTGCCTCCGAGCCTTAATCTCTACAGCCCTACTCAGGTCTTTACCACACTTGAAAACCCTCAGATCAATTTACGCTCCTCTGGCTTAGATCAGGCCCAGATCGAGATTTATCGTTTTGAGCTGGAACCCTATCTCCAGACACCTCTGATCCGAGATCTGGCAGACCCCTATGGGTATCGATCGGTGGATTTAACTGCGGATCTCGTTGGGACAACACCTCTACACAGTTGGCAGCAAGCGATCCCAAATTCAGCCCAAGAATCCTGGAGTGTGTTGACTTTAGAGTTACCGAAATTGCAACCGGGATCCTATTGGGTGCGGGCTGTAGAAAATTCTCAACAGGGATCTGGATCGGCGGACGCGCTCTCAGCCTCTTACTGGTTGATGGTGACGGATCTGGGTCTCGTTCAAAAGCAGTCCTCTGAACGGGTTGTTCTACAAGCGATCAATCTGGTGACGTTGGAGCCTGTTCCTCAAACCCAGATCCAGCTCTACTCAGCCGACCGGATCAACGAGCCGCCGTTAACTGCGATCACCGACGCAACGGGCTTAGCTTTGATCGAGATGCCGTCGGATCAGGACCGTTCGCCTCAATGGGTGGTGTTTGCAGAGGCAGAGGATCAGGGATTCCAAGCTCTAAGTAGCAACTATTTTTACAGCTATAGTCAAAATGTTCGGTTCTATACCTATACTGATCGACCTCTCTACCGTCCTGGCCAAACCGTTTACTACCGTAGTATTATTCGTCGATCCAATCCCGAAGGAGCTCCCTTACCCTTATCGGAAGGAACTCCTGTTCAGGTTCAAGTCTTTGATCCCGATGGAGATCTGCTGACAGAAGCTCGATTGAGCACGAATCGCTTTAGTACGGTGCATGGATCGTTTGAGTTACCGGAGCTCGCTGATCTGGGATCCTATGGACTGGAGCTAGTGTTGCCAGATGATGATCGGGGTTATACCTCAATCCAGGTGGAAGAGTATCGGAAGCCGGAGTTTCAGGTGACGGTGACGCCGCAACGGGACTGGATCCAGCAAGGAGATTCAGTGGAAGTTGCGGTAGAGGCTGAATATTTGTTTGGTGGACCTGTGGCAGGCGCTGAGGTTCATTATTTGATCTATCGCAGCTCTGATTGGGGGTTTCGGTATGAGGTGCTGCCCCGTTCCCCGGAAGAGTTGTATTTTGCCAGTGATCTGGATCGGGACTTAGGCTACTACGGCGGCTACGGTGATGTGATCGCAGAAGGGGATGCGGTTACCGATGAGGGCGGTGTGGCTCGATTTGATCTGGAGCAAGTTCTAAAGGATTTTGATTGGGATCAAGACAGCTACTATGGATCGGCACCAGCTCAACAGCTCCGGATCGAGGCTCAGGTGACGGATATTAGCCGTCGATCGGTTACGGAAGATGGTCGATTGCGGGTGACGAATGGATCCTTTGCCTTATTTGTAGAGAGTGATCGCTACGTTGTCCAGCCTGGGGAAACGGTGACCTACCAACTGAGATCCTATGACTATGATCAAAAGCCTATATCGATCCAGCAAGGGAAACTGCGCTTAGAAGCATGGGATTGGCAACGGGATCAGTGGCGTAAAGTCCGAACTATTCTGGACGTTCCGTTCCAAACAACGGCAGGAGCAGGGGAGACTCAGATTCAAATTCCTGACGATCTGCCCCCCGGCAACTATCAAATCCGCGCTGAGACCAGGGATGAGGATCGCAATCGAATCGAGGATCAAGCTTATCTGTGGGTTGCGAGTTCTGGGAGTTCGGCGTTGCGTTGGGCGGGTGGACCTTCGGCTGGGATCACGGTCATTCCGGATCGGCAGGTCTATCAAATCGGGGATACCGCCCAAATCGTGATCACGCTGCCACTCCCGGATGCTCATGCCTTGCTGACAGTGGAGGGATCAACGCTTTACGACGCTGAAGTCAAACAGATCGACGGCCAGGTAGCGGTGCTGGAGTTGCCGATCACGGAGCGATTCCAGCCAAATGTCTTTTACGCAGTCACTGTGGTGGGTCCCGATCGACAGGTTTATGAAGGGGAAGCCCCCATCCGAGTGTCGCCTTTAGATCGATTCCTGAATGTTGAGATCTCCAGCGATCAGGCAACCTACCAACCTGGGGAAACAGCTCAGATCAGGCTGCAAACTCGTGATGCGGCTGGGGATCCAATTTCGGCAGAAGTGAGCCTGGGTGTGGTGGATGAAGCGATCTATGGGTTGCGGGCAGATCGAGCTCCTGATATCCGTCGTTTTTTCTACAATCGCCGCTACAACCAGGTTAGAACCAGCTACTCGTTCCCCCAGCAATATCCGGGAGGGGCCAACAAGCTAGCCAACCAGATCCGTCAAGACTTTCGAGATACAGCCGCGTGGTTCCCTGATGTGGTTACCGATCAAAACGGGATCGCTGATCTAGAGGTCACACTGCCGGATAACTTGACAACCTGGCGACTGACGGCGCGAGCAACCACCGTAGATACTCAGGTGGGATCAGCCCAAAGTTCGATCCAGGTCAGCAAAGATCTGCTGGTGCGGTTGGCTACCCCTCGTTTCTTCCTGACTGGGGATCGGTTGATGCTGACAGCGGTGGTTCAGAATCAGACGGCTGAACCGCAACAAGTTCAGGTGCGCTTGGAAACTCCTTCCACCTTGCAACCTGAGGGCAGTCTGATCCAGTCGATCACCTTACCGTCTCAAACAGCCACCCGTGTTGAATGGCCCACTCGTGTCGTGGCTGCCGGGGATACAACCGTTCGGATCTTTGCCCAGGCCAATCAGCTTCAAGATGCCATGCAGGTACAGATCCCGATCAAGCCCTTTGGTCAAGACTATCGCTTGGGTTACCAGGGGCGTTTGACTGCTTCGGGATCGGAAACTGCCCAGATTGAGCTCAAGGTGCCGGAGCAGGTGATCCCAGGATCGTTGGAATGGAGTTTGGATCTGGCCTCGAATCCTGCAGGGGATCTGTTGGGCGCACTGGACTATTTAGTGGGCTATCCCTACGGCTGTACGGAGCAGACCTTGAGCCGTTTCTTACCAACTTTGGCGGTTGCTGAAGCCGTTGAAACTCTGGATCTGCCGTTGCAAGCGGAGACTCTCAACACATTACCGAATTTGGTGGCGGCGGGGCTGAAGCGGTTGAGCCAAGCCCAGAATTCTGATGGAGGTTGGGGTTGGTGGCAATGGGATCAGAGCAATCCGTATCTCACCAGTTACGTGATCATGGGTTATCACCGTGCCCACTCAATGGGGTTTGAGGTCGATCCCGATCACGAGCAAGCTGGGATCCGGTTTCTCCGCAGGGCAGCTCTGGATCCAGAGATCGGGGCCAACTACCAGATCATGGCTGAGTATGGTCTCAGTCTGTATGGAGAATCCGATCTGCAGCGAGTCCGTGAGTTTCATGTCGATCAGCTGTCTACCTTTGGACTGGCCTATCGAGCTTTAGCCTTAATCGAGATGGGGGATCGAGACGCTGCTCAACAGGCTCTGGATGCCGTGATGAAGAAAGTAAGCCGGGATAAAACGTTTGTTTGGTTCCAGAAAGCTGATCAGGAGGCAAACAGTACCCGTCGGCTTTGGCAACGCTTTAGTTATCAAGATGCTGAGATCGCTGGACCTATCTTGCAGGTTGCAACTCGACTCAATGATCCGCGTGCAGAAGAGATTGCGACTTGGATCCTGTCTTTACGCGGCGGCAATCGCTGGTTGACCACCAAGGAAACGGCTGATGCGATCGTCGGGTTGACAGCTTACTATCAGGCGCGTGGACTCCAAAACCCAGCCGACTATCAAGTGATCCTCCGCAATCGCACCACAGGATCCCCCTTAGGGATCTGGATCCCAACCTCCCAGGAAAGCTATCAATCGATCCAGCTTGCCCCGTTTGACTTGAATACACCGGATCTGATCCCTGGATCCCAGGTGATCGAGATTGAAAAGAATGGTAGTGGTCCTCTGTTCTACAGCTTGAATTTCCGGGCCTTTGAGCCTGTGTCTGCAGGTAGCACGATTGGAGGGGTTTCCCAAGGATTTAAGGTCTCGCGTCAGTACTATACCCTCACACCGAATCGGCAGGCAGATGGTCAGATCATTTATCAGGAACGGGAATTAACCGGATCCATTCCAGCGGGTGAGCTGTTGCTAGGTCGGGTGACTGTTGAAACGGATCGAGACACCCATTACGTGATGATTGAGGAACCCTTGCCCAGTGGGGCTGAGATCGCGTCTCAAGATCCGGCTCAATTAACGGGGGATGAGGCCGAGCGCGACTATTGGTGGAATTGGTTCTGGACCCATCAGACTGTGCGAGATGATCGGATCACATTCTTCACAACTGAACTTCCTCAAGGCACACATGAGTTTGTCTATCTTTTCCGGCCAGACATCCCTGGTCACTTCCTGATCCCACCTACCCAGGCTGAGGAAATGTACAACCCAACGCAGGTCTTTGGCCAAGGGGCAAGTCAGGAGCTAATTGTGGAGGAGTAAGAGAATCATAAGATCAACCTGATCCCTATAGGTTCGTTAGAGTAAGGATGAGTTAGAACTAAATGAGTCTTCACGATCTGGAACGAGAGCAAGGTTTGGGACTGCTCAATCGAGTCAGTGACCTCTCGTTACTTGAGTAAGCGTACAAGGCTAGGGTGATCTGAGTCGTTGGCATTTTTTGGGTTTTCACAATCATGGTCTATCAGTGGATTGAGAAGGGTGTAACCTTTGCAACATGGAGATTGGGGCGTCTGACGCAGTTATTGCTGTTAGGCGTGACGATGCTGATCTATTGCATCATTCTCATGAACACCGCCAACTCCTTATTTCTGAC
>CAZONZ010000087.1:0-2624 GCA_964581005.1 uncultured bacterium | reverse complement strand
TATGTTTTGTCTGAGTTTTTGTGGTTTAGTGTTTATGCCGACCACTATCAAGAAGAAGTTTTAACCGGCTTCTTAGGTTTGATCCGTGTGATCAGTAGTAGTCTGCAAGTCTTGGTTTTATTTTGCTTTACCCGGCCTTTGCTGAAATGGTTGGGTGTAGCCCGCATGAATGTGGTGTATCCGATCACAACACTTTCCACGTTAATTGGATTAGCGTTTCAGCCCAATTTGGGTACAGCTATTCTGCTGAATATGAATGGAGACTCGTTCGGCAAAAGCATCAACGCTCAGATCCATCAGCTTAACTATAATGCATTACCCTCAGAATTTTCGGGTCGGGTCCGAGCTCTGAGTGATGGCTTATTTTATGCTCTTGGGATCAGTCTTGCGGGTGGACTGCTTTGGATCTCCGATCGGTTTCTAACGTTGCACCAAATTACCTGGATTGGCATTGGGCTAGGAATTGTAATGTTGACTTTACGGATGCCGATGGGGAGACTCTACGCGGAGGGATTGGAAATGATGATCCGATCCGATTCTCTCAATCTCGATGAGCTAAATATCCAGCTGCCTCGACAGTCCAGCACCGTGATCCGTGAGTTTTTGACGGAAGGAGATCGATACACCCAGATCAAAGGCTTGGAATTAGCCACAAGTTTAGGTCGTCCAAGTCAATTTTTAGAGGATGTAGGTCCTTTATTACCGAAGTCTGATCCTGAGATCCGGCGAGCCTTAGTGCGGCTGTTCAGTTCTAATCCGGAGGGGGAAACGATCCAACATTTTGAGAGCTTATTGGAGTCCAACGATCCAGTCCAACGAGCTCTTGCTTTGGAGATTTTGATTGCTAATCAGCACAGCTTTCAAGTTGAACAGTTGCGAGCATTACTGGCTGATGCAAATCCCGAAATCCAGATCTTGGCGGCGATTGCAGCGGCTCAAACAGGCGCAACGGTGAAGCAACCAATCCGAGAGGCTTGTGAGCGGATCTGGCAGATGGAGCTGCCTGAAGATTTGGCTCGAACGGTGGTACGGGTGATCGCCTGCAGTGGCAATCGAGATCTGACGGTTCTGTTGCAAACGGTGATAGATCAGGGTGGGCCTATCGTGAAGCAGGAAGGACTGCAAGCCTTGGCCAGCTTGACCCGACCTGGAGATCTCGATGATGCTGAGATCGCGGTCAAAGATCTAGAGCATCAGGAGCCATTGGTCCGAGCTGCAGCCTTCAATGTGTTGGGTGTGACTCGCTGCAAAGGGATGTTGCGCTATGTCGGTATTGGCCTAGGCGATCCCGATCCGCGTGTTCGACAACAGGTGATCAGTGTTCTGGCAACCTACGGGCAACAGGGATTAGCTCTGGCCCAGGACAGCCTCTCTTCAACCAATCCTGAAGTGGTACGGGCAGCGATCGCGGCGATCGGTCAAATCAAGACGAAACAAGCCAGCAACATTCTCTACGACTATTTAGCCTCAGACTTTCAAGAGGTAGCTCGCACCCATCGCTGGCAACAGCAGCTCCCTCAAGACGATCCGACCTGGCGACCTTTGGCGATGGCGATCGCGGATTATCATCAACGCCTGATCCAGAATGTGTTGTACATCCTGTCGTGTCTAGGGCATTCCCGCACTGTTGATACAGTTAATCGCATGTTGAACACGACTGATCCTCGTGATTTCGCCAATGCGGTTGAAGTTCTGGCTTCGTTACATCATCGCCGTTTTGTGATCCCGTTATTACCTGTACTGGAGCAATGGGGGCAACCTGAACAAGAAGGCAATCGCCGCCGATCAACCCGACAATGGTTACGCTCAAAGGGATATAAACTACTACTGGAAGCCTTAGAATCAACAGATCGCTGGATCCGGATTGGAGCCTTGATCGCGTTGGCGATGGTTCCTTCAGCCCTGACCAAAGATCCTGATCCATTGGTGCGAGCGGCTGCCAAGCAGATGTTTTCACCAATTATCCACCACACATCCCCTGAAAACGCCTTTATGAATCGCTTGATCCTCCTCAAAAACGTGGCTCTGTTCAAAAATCTCTCCTTGGATGAGTTGTTCCTGATCGATAAAATGCTGGAGCAAGAATATGTCTTAGCGGGCCAAACGATCTTCAGTGAAGGCAGCTGGAGTAGCCATTTCTATATTGTGGCGGAGGGCGCAGTCAAAATTGTCAAAACGATCGACGGTGAGGAGCGCGATCTGAAGCATGTGACTGAGGGCCAACATTTTGGTGAGGTCGCCCTGTTTGATGATGCTCCGCGCTGGGATGGAGCGATCGCCTTGAAAGATTCCACCTTACTGAAGCTAGAAAAAAGCCGTTTCCTCAGCCTCAGCAGCCAACGCCCCCACATTCTCTTAGAGATTTGCCGCTTCCTCAGCCAACGCCTCCGCGAAACCGACAAATATCGATCTCTCGGCAAACTCCTCCCCCCTGAGTCCGATCCTGGTTCTGATGCTGATCTCAATGCTGAAGCTGTTGGTGAAGAGATCCAGATCGCGAGTTCCTCCTAATCGATCGAACAATCGCCTATGCACGTTAAGCACCTGCTACAAACAGAGCCTTGAGATGATCGCCCTTGAAGGTCTGTTCCTCTCACATTTCACATCGGACTGCTATATGAGAC
>CAZONZ010000086.1:0-12395 GCA_964581005.1 uncultured bacterium | reverse complement strand
TTTCAGTGTGAAAGCATAGCATTTTGTTTTGAGGCATAGGCATTACGAATGTGATCCTAACGCCAAGGGAGCCTAACTGCAAGAGACAGAAGACTGGGAAGAGCGGTTAAGCTGGTTGAAGCTAACCTGTTAAGACACTATGGGGAGAGCAGATCGTATGGATCTCCTAGGACCAATCAACACAGTGGCTCGAAATCTGGCTGTGTTCAGCCGCAAAGCCTGGGCGCAGGTGAAAGATGGATCTGTCGATGTCAGTGGGGCCGCACGGGATACCTGGCAATGGCTGGGGAAGGTGTCTACGATCGTGTCGGATTCAGCCTCTGTGGCCTTGGGTTCGATTCGATCACGGGGGCGCTGAGCGTTCATGGGTTAACAGAGTTCATCAGCGAATCAAGTTGCACATGGGTTGTGGAGTGAGGTGATCATGTCGTCGTTGCTTCCGCTAGTTCGGTTTTTGGGACAGGCTCCGCTGACGGCAGATTTGATCCAGAAGCTGCAGCAAAACCAGCAGTTGGATCTGTGTGGTCTGTCACGGATCGCCAGAGGCTTGATGGTGTCAGCTCTAGCTCAGCAGCTGCAACAGTCGCTTTTGGTGGTGACCGCCACTCTGGAAGAAGCAGGGCGCTGGACAGCCCAATTGGAGGCGATGGGATGGGATTCCGTTCAGTTTTACCCAACTTCCGAAGCGACCCCTTACGAACCCTTTGATCCCGAAAGTGAGATCATGTGGGGCCAGCTGCAAGTTCTGGCTGATCTGAGCTCATGTAACCCTTCCGGCAAACCCTCATCAGCCAATGGATCAGGATCGGGGAAGTCTGGGAAGCCACCGATTGCTGTTGTCGCCACCGAGCGAGCCCTCCAGCCCCATTTACCCCCCCCTGCAGCCTTAGAAGCCTACTGTACCCAGCTCTATCCCGGCCTGAAGATGGCGCTCAAAGATCTAGGGCAGATGTTAGCGCGGATGGGATATGAGCGAGTGACGTTGGTGGAGAGTGAAGGGCAATGGAGCCAACGGGGGGATATTGTCGATATTTTTCCAGTCACCTCCGAGTGGCCTGTGCGCTTGGAGTGGTTTGGGGACGAGCTGGAAAAGATGCGGGAATTCGATCCAGCCACGCAACGATCCCAAGATCCCATTTCAGAACTACACCTGGCCCCCACCAGCTATCGGCCTATCCTGCAATCAGCCTTGGTTGAGCGAGCCGATCGGTTGCCTGATGAATTAGCTGATCAATTGACTCAAGCGGATCAACTGGAAGGCTTACGAAGCTATCTGAGTCTGGCCTTTGAAAATCCTGTAAGCTTAGCGGCGTATTGTGGTCATACGACCTTGGTGCTGATCGACGAGATCGATCAATGTCGAGCCCATAGCCAGCAGTGGTTTGATCATGCCGCTGAACAATGGATCTCCTTTCAATCGCTGCATCCAAGCTTATTTCCGTCTGAGCCATCTGACCCGAAAGAATCCCAGGATCCCAAGCATTCTCAGGGATCCATCTTGCCATTACACCGTAGTTTTGCGGAGTGCTTGAAGGATCTAGACCAATTCCTCCAGATTCGAGCGTCAGAATTGGTGATCCCGAATGGAGGGATGGATTGTAAAAGCCGATCAGTGCCTGTGATCCCGCATCAGTTTGGTCAGCTAGCGAAGATGCTCCGGGATCAGCGGCAACATGGATCCACCATCTGGTTAATTTCCGCCCAACCGTCTCGAACCGTAGCCCTCTTGCAGGAACACGATTGTCCAGCTCAATTTGTCCCCAATCCCCGCGACTTTCCCGCCATTGATCGCCTCGTAAGTGATCGAACCCCTGTTGCGTTGAAATATTCAGGTCTAGCTGAGTTAGAAGGGGTGATCCTCCCGATCTATGGGTTGATGTTGGTCACGGATCGAGAATTTTTTGGGCAGGGAACGTTAGCAACGCCTAGCTATGTGCGGAAACGGCGGCGGGCTTCGTCTAAACAAGTGGATCCCAATCTACTCCAACCGGGCGATTTTGTGGTTCACAAGGCCCACGGAGTCGGCAAGTTTCTGAAGATGGAAACCTTAGCCATCAATCATGAAACTCGTGAGTATTTAGTGATCCAATACAGCGATGGAGTTTTACGAGTTGCAGCCGATCAACTTAACTCGCTCTCCCGTTTCCGATCCACCTCCGATAAACCTCCTGCCTTAAACAAAATGACTGGGCAGGCTTGGGAGAAAACCAAAAACAAAGTCAAAAAAGCGATCCAAAAAGTCGCTTACGATCTACTGGATCTCTATGCCAAACGATCGGAGCAACAGGGATTTTCGTTTCCACCCGATTCCCCCTGGCAGGAAGAAATGGAAGGATCATTTCCCTATCAACCGACTCCAGATCAGTTGAAATCGATCCAGGATGTTAAACGAGATATGGAATCCCCTCGGCCAATGGATCGGTTAGTTTGTGGCGATGTGGGCTTTGGCAAAACCGAAGTAGCGATCCGGGCTATTTTCAAAGCTGTGATGTCAGGAAAACAGGTAGCGATGTTGGTACCCACAACGATCTTGGCCCAGCAACACTACCACACCTTACGTGAACGATTTGCCCCTTACCCGATCCAGGTAGGGTTGTTAAATCGATTTCGGAGTGCAGAGGAACGCCGGGATATTCAACAACGGCTAGCAACAGGTGAATTGGATATTGTGGTGGGAACGCATCAATTGTTGGGTAAATCGATCCAGTTCAAAGCGTTAAGTTTATTAGTGATCGACGAAGAACAGCGATTTGGGGTCAATCATAAGGAAAAGATCAAAGCCTTGAAAACCCAGGTTGATGTGCTCACCTTAACTGCTACGCCGATCCCACGCACCCTCTACATGTCGCTGTCTGGGATCCGAGAAATGAGCTTGATCTCAACTCCTCCACCTTCCCGTCGCCCGATTAAAACCCATCTTTCTCCTTACGATCCGGAAATGGTTCACACTGCCATTCGCCAAGAGTTAGATCGAGGTGGGCAAGTTTACTATGTGGTGACTCGAATTGAAGGGATCGAAGAGGTGTGTGCGCGGTTGCGATCCATGATCCCCAGTGCTCGGATTTCGATCGGTCATGGTCAGATGGCGGAGGGTGAGCTGGAGTCTACCATGTTGTCGTTTAACAATGGAGAGACCGATATTTTGGTGTGTACCACGATCATTGAGTCGGGGCTAGATATTCCGCGTGTGAATACCATCTTGATCGAAAATGCTGAGTCATTTGGTTTGGCTCAGTTGTATCAATTGCGGGGGCGAGTTGGCCGAGCTGGTGTGCAAGCTCATGCGTGGTTGTTCTACCGTAATCAAGGCACTCTCACCGAAGATGCTCGCAAGCGTCTACGAGCGATTCAAGAGTTTACTCAACTTGGGTCTGGCTACCAGTTAGCCATGCGAGATATGGAGATCCGGGGTGTAGGAAACTTGCTAGGCACAGAACAGTCCGGTCAGGTGAACACGATCGGCTTCGATCTCTATATGGAAATGTTGCAGGATGCGATCAAGGAGATCCGAGGTCAAGAGATCCCGACAGTGGACGATACGCAGATCGATTTGAATATTACGGCCATGATCCCGCAATCGTATATTCCAGACAGCGATCAGAAAATGCAAGCCTATCGACAGGTGGCTGCGGCTGGATCGCGGGTGGAGCTGTATCAGATCCTGAATGATTGGAGTGATCGCTACGGAGAACCGCCTAAGCCAGTTCAGAATTTATTGCGAATCATGGAGTTGAAACAGATCGCCAAGTCTCTAGGGTTTTCACGGATCCGGCCTATCAAGGAGAACGTGATCTTAGACACGCCAATGGCTGAACCTGCTTGGCAGAAGCTCAAAGATGCATTGCCCAACCATCTCCAAGGTCGGTTTATCTATCAACCTGGCAAGGTGACGGTGCGAGGATTAGGCCAGATGAAGCCAGCCCAGCAGCTCGAAAGTCTGTTGCAATGGTTCGATAAACTCAACCTGGGTCGATCCCGCGATCAAGGATCAACTCCTCATCAGAATCTAATCACGACCTACTCTGATCCCTAAACATCAACAGACCCTAATCCTGTTCAAACGCTTTGCCTAACGACGCAGGCGGGGCCGATCGAATACTTTGGCTAATCCATCGTTGGAGTGAGCGAGGTAAGGGGGCTAAAAAGCGATCGAACCATTCTCCAGAGGTGAGGGCCAACATTAAGATCATCAACACAAAGGGAGCCACGCTGAACACTTGAGTGGGAACAACCTGGATCGTGCTCTGAGCCAAACTTGCAAACGATTGCAAAATCCCGAACAAATAGGCTCCTAGTGCAGCTCGCAACGGATTCCAACCCCCAAAGATCACAATTGCCAGCGCGATCCAGCCATAGCCTGCTGTGTGCCGATGACTCCACCCAGCTCGAAAGTCTAATGAAAAGGCTGCCCCAGCGATCCCAACGAGCGCACCACCCAGAATGGTATAAACATAACGCAGCAGCACAACGTTGTATCCTCTGGCAAAAGCTGCTGCAGGTTGTTCCCCGATCGATCGCAGGATGAGTCCCGGTTGGGTTCGATATAAAAAGATCCAACTTCCCACCAGCAGAACATAACTCAGATAGACGAGTAGATCACCCCGAAACAGCAATGGCCCTAGCACAGGTAAATTCTCCAATCCAGGGATCGGTAACCCCGGCACAGTCGGACCAGGGATCCGGACAAAGGGATTACCTAGAAATGAGGACAGATCACTGCAGAGCAACGCTAATACAAACCCAATCGCTACCTGTGACTGCTTTAACGTGATGGCTCCAAAGGCCACGATCAAGGCGATCAAGGCTCCGACCCCAGCTGCTGCCAGAAATCCCAGGATCAGGCTATCGGTGATCTTAGCTACCGCAAAACTCGTCATCGCCGCCAGCAAAATCGTGCCCTCTGCTGAGAGATTGATCACGCCTGCCCGTTCTGTGATCGTTTCGCCAATACAGGCAAACACCAAAGGGGTCGAGGTTGCAATGGCAGTTGCAATAATGGCAATGATCTGGTCAAAGGATTGCTCAATGTCCATATGATCTCATGCAAAAAAGAATCCAAACTCTGAACCATTTGTGAGCCTGGGATCAACACGTCCTCTGCTCAGATAAAGCTAGTGAAGATCTCCAGATAAGGCCAGTAATCTCCAGATCTTGCATTAATACTCTTTCCGCTCTGAGCTAGATTGATCAACTCGGTAACTACTCAATCTCAGTTGCTAAAACATCAGCGATCGCCTGGTTTGTGTCTGTCTGAAATTCTTGCACATTCACCCGATTTAGCAAAACAACAGCGACGATCATCGCCCCAGCTTCAACCAAAAAGACCGTACTATAGGCCGCAAGCAGATTTGGCGCAAACCATTGTCGGCCCAGATCCAGCAGAGCTCCACCGATCAAGGTTGCAGAGGCTTGGGAAAGAGCTTGGGAAAGTCCCCAGGCCCCAATAAAGGTTCCTGCCGTTTCAGCTGCCGTCAGATCCAACATCAAACTGATCGCTCCATTCGTCGTGATCCCAGACGCGAATCCAAATAAGATCATGGCGATAAGCAACCATTGTTGGCTTCCCACAAAACCACATCCAATGGTTAGAGAAAATGAGATCGCCACCAACATACACCCCAAACGAGCTGACTGTTGCTTCCCGATCCGAGGGACCAAGAAAAAGCCTGTGAATGGAATGCCTGCCAGGATCCCAGTTCCCCAATAAGCATTTAGGCGAGTACTCTCTGAAACCGTCATGCCAAACACTTCACCCCCATAAGGCTCCAGCACAGGTTGCTGAATGAATAATCCCAAAGTCATCACGATCAAAAATGTAAAAAAGATCCCAGTTTGACGGCTAGCTGTCAAGATCTTCCAAGCCGTTTTCAGCGTGATTTGATCCTCTCGTCCAGCTAGAGTAGATCGAGATCCGTAGCGAGAGTATTTCTGTTCAATCCCCACTGTGGCCGTGATCACCAAAACAAATAAGATACCCAACATGATCAGAAACAGGCGGTTGATCGTCGCTTGCATGGTTTCAAGGGTTAACCCCTCCAGCAAGATGCTACTGATGATCGCACCGACCACGATCCCGACCATCAACATCGACCAAACTACCCCGACCAGCTTCGATCGGTTATCCTCATCGGAGACATCGACCAGCAAGGCCGCAAAGGGAGTTGAACTAAACCCTACGGATAAACCATAGAGAGCAAATACCAAAGCCAGTAAACCGATCCATCCCCAGGACGCTAGAGACCATCCCTCTGTGGCGGATAGGGATCCAGCCAGGAGCCAAACCACCTGAACCCCTGTGAATAAGCAGATCGCCAACATCAGAGCACCGATCCAGACATACCCTGTGCGGTGGTAGCCCAAGAGTGGTTTCGAGTCCGACAATTGACCAAACCAAACTCGTGCAGGGGCGACAAACTGATACATGGCCAAGGTTCCGCCTGCAAGCGTGGCCGGGATCCCTAGTAAATCCTGATCGATCAAGATCCGATTCAGCACACCCAGAGTCAGAAGCGACATCATGCCCAACCCCATTTGGAACAGACCTAAGCGGAGCATGGTGACTCCATTGATCCGAGGGAGTTGAGTAGGCTGAGGAGTGGGGTCGTTGAAGTCGAGATCGGGTGAAGTAGGTTGCGAAGTTGTCATAAGGCTGTGCAAATTCAGGATGGAACAATTGGGGAAAGTGAACGGAGTAACGAATCTGGAGAAGACTCTTGATCGATTGTTAAGCAAAGCCTAGCACTGGGCAAGATCGGCCATCGCAAATCTATCCACAGATCCTGAGAGAGTTCTGCCTGAGTTGAGAAAAAGGCGGTGTGGGGCCAGCAAATCCAATGATCGATCCTGCTAGTTTGAACCCTAGGCACATGAGCTGCGCCTTCATGCAGTGGTCATGAGCAGTTAACTAAGTTTTTGATGGCTAAGTGGAGCGCCAGCGTGGTCGAGGGTGTACAATGCATGAGCAATTATGACAGGATAAAGGTGTTAGAGAACACGTCAGTCTTGAAGGAGTTTTCTATGGATGTCCAACAGCTTGCTGCATTCATTGAGAAGCCAACTATCAAGAGAAAATTATTAGGCAATTATCAGGGAGGTTATTCCCTAGGGATTTCCCTTGACTCAAAAGATCGAAGTAAGCTCGCTATTTCGCTTTCTGTTGAGGATCAGCAGTTCGTAGACTCGGCCCCCAAACAGCTAGAAGTTGATGGTGAAGTTATTCCTGTAGAGATAGATACAAACTACCAGATGTCTGTAGCCTTTTAAGTCTCTCTTGAGATCTTCAGAACCATATCATCACGAGAAGTTGGATTAGATCTCGTTAGAGCGAGAGCATCTCGCCAGCAAAAGCCTCAAAGGGTACACCCCCAGGTCATAGGCGTCAGTGCAGACCGATTTTGAAACAGCTATCAGGGCGAAAGAACGTTCAGCATTGGGGTGTTTACTGCATCAATTGAATAAGGAGGCTGATTTGACATGAATTCAGCCTAGATTGATGGATCGGATGTCAAGATGGGTAAGGGAATCGCGCGTAGGTTCGATCATGACAACGGCTCGTACAGATTGGCAACAGTTTTGGCTCCGCTGGACCCTCTTCACCGTGGCTGGGGAAGGGTTAGGCTTTTTGCTCTCGATCATCGTGATCATCTTGTTATTACGCTTTGGCCAGATCCCGCCTCAACCTGCCTTGCTAGGGTTTATCGCTGGAACAACTCTGGGTGCAACCGTCGGCTTAGCTCAGTGGTTTGTGATCAAAGATCGATTACCTCAGCCGATGGGATGGGTTGCTGCGACTGGCTTGGGCTGGGGGATCGGTCAAGTTTTAGCTCTGTTTATCACTCAGTATCTCGGAGGGGCTTGGGGTGGATTGGCAGCCATGATCGCCCTGGGTGGATCGATTGGTCTAGCTCAGTTGTGGGTGATCCGATCCTTACTTCCAGAACGATCCGGTTGGCTTTGGCCTCTAACCTGGATTGTGGCGATCGGGTTTGGCCGCTTGTTGGGGTTGGCGTTGGCAGGGATGATCGGCCAATTCTGGGGGATCGTGGCTGCTGTTGGAGTGGGAGCTGCGGTCAATGGCTTGATCACAGGCAACAACCTAGCTTGGCTTTTACGTCAGCAACAAAATGTAACATCTGATCCAACTGGATCCGCCCCAGAGGGCTGAGCTCGATCAGAGAAGGTACGGATGAAAAAAATCCTGTCAATATCACCCATGGCTTGCTCCGATCCTTCAGAATTAGCTATAAGAGAGACAAATTCAGGCAAGCTTGGATCCTGTAGTCAACTATTTTCTGGATTGTCACGCGATCCTCATCGGTGAAGATCTCGTCGAAACGATCTAATCTGAAAAGGATCTCATCTGAACACAAAGGCTCAATCAGAACCAGAACGGAAAGGGAGTTAGATGTCATGGTCGCACGCAAAGTTGTCTATGGACTCTTCGGGCAAAAAGCAGGCAGTGTCATGGTGGGAACCTGGAATTGGCTCTGGGGGATCCCGGTTGAGCAAGGAGGAGCAGGTGCAGTCCAGGTGGCTGAAGAATCGCTGCGGACCATGCAGGAGTCCGTTCAGAAACTGACTGAAGCCGTGGCAACCCAGGTCGCAGCCTATCAACGCGCTGAGCAAAAGTATTTAGAAAAAGTCAAGCAGTATCAGGCTCTGGAAGGCAAGGCGAAGTTAGCGGCTCAACAGGGTAATGCTGACGCAGCTCGTCTGGCCATGTCTCAAGCCCTCACGATCGAAGGGATCCTTCCCCAGCTCAAGCAAAATGTGGAAATGGCTGAGCAGTATGTTACATCGGCCAAACAGAAGCTGACGCGCGAGAAAGAGAAACTGGCAGCCTACAAAAATGAGCTCAGCAATATGAAGGACATGCAGGAGGTCAATCAGGCGCTGGAGCAAATGACGCGGGTCAACAACAGCTACAACATTGACTCCGCTAAATCCCAGTTTGAAGCAGCCAAGGGTGCAGTCGAACGTCGTCAACTCAAAGTCCAAGCTGTCAATGAGCTATCCCAAGATCCCACTGAACAACTTGCCGCTGATCTGGATAAGATGGCGGTGGATGATGAAGTCTCACGCCGATTATCGCAATTGATGGGAGAATCCTCCAGCCCCTCTGCCCTGCCAATGCCGGAACTCGATCAACTCGATCCGTCTTACAAGAGCGTGGAATAATCCAGCCGATCCCCTGGTAGGATGCTCTTGACCTTTGGATCGTCCTCCACACGATTTCCCTCCCATGACTTCCGCTTCTACCTCTCCCTCCTCCCCCAGTTCGCAGCATTCTGCTGTCCCCGATCGACCACCCGCCAGTTTAACCACCCCCCCAGCTGAATGGATGGGAGCCCCAAGCGGTCAGAGCGGAGGGATCCAACCGGGCTATGCTGCACCAGAGTGCTATTTCAACCGGGAACTGAGCTGGGTTGAGTTTAATGGCCGGGTTTTAGCGGAAGCTCTGGATGATCGAACTCCTTTACTCGAACGGCTTAAGTTTTTAGGGATCTTCAGCAGTAACCTGGATGAGTTTTTCATGGTTCGGGTCGCTGTGATCAAGCGGCAACTAGAAACAGGTGTTCTCACCCTTACCCCAGATGGGCTAACTCCCCAACAGCAATTAGCTAAGATCTATACCCATTTGGCCCCTCTGGTTCAAAAGCAACACAGCTTCTTCGAGAAAACTCTACGCCAAACCTTGAAGACAGCCGACATTCATATCCTCGACTATCCCGATCTAACCTCGGAACAAAAGCAAGAACTGAAAGAGTACTTTGAAGCCCAGATCTTCCCCGTTTTGACCCCTTTGGCCGTGGATCCCGCCCATCCGTTTCCTTACATTTCAAACCTGAGTCTCAGTTTGGCTGTGGTGGTTCAAGATCCCGAAACAGATCAGGAGCATTTTGCACGGGTTAAGGTACCTGGATCGTTACCTCGGTTCATTCAATTGGGTGAAGCTTACCATTTTGTCCCGTTGGAGCAAGTGATCGCCCACAATCTGGAAGCCCTCTTTATCGGAATGCGGATCGTGGAGTATTACCCGTTTCGGATCACACGGGATGCGGATCTGGAAATTCAAGAAGATGAAGCCGATGATCTCTTGGCCGTGATTGAAGAAGAACTGGGTAAGCGGCGGTTTGGATCGGTGGTGCGACTGGAGATCACTCAACGGGTGCCTGACTCGATCCGTATGCGTCTGCAGCGAGCCCTGAACCTTGCCTCTGAGGATATCTACCTGATCGATGGCCTTTTGAATCTGGGGGATTTGATGTCGTTCTTGCGACTGGATCTCCCTCATTTGAAGGATCCGAGCTGGCCTTCTCCCACCCACCCTCGCCTTCATATCTACAGTCTTAGCGAAGATCAACCTGATATTTTCACCGAGATCCGGGCTGGCGATATTCTTCTCCACCATCCATATGAATCCTTCTCAACCAGTGTGTTGCGCTTTTTGCAAGAGGCTGCTGAGGATCCCCAGGTTTTAACGATCAAGCAAACCCTGTATCGAACCTCCGGTGATTCCCCTATAGTTCAAGCTCTGATCACAGCGGCAGAGAACGGCAAGCAGGTTGCTGTTTTGGTGGAATTGAAAGCTCGATTTGATGAGCTTAACAATATTCGTTGGGCGAGGGAGTTGGAAAAAGCTGGGGTCCATGTGGCCTATGGCTTACCGGGTCTCAAGATCCATTGCAAAGTGGCCTTAGTGGTCCGCCAAGAAGAAGGCATCTTACGTCGCTACGTTCATATTGGTACAGGCAACTACAATCCCAAAACGGCTCGACTCTATACCGATCTAGGGGTGCTCAGCTCGGATGAAACCTTGGGAGCTGATGTCACCGATCTGTTCAATCTGTTGACGGGATACTCGCGGCAAGGCCAGTTTCGTCAGTTGCTGGTGGCTCCGACGACCCTCCGCTCCCGCATGACCGACATGATCCGGCGTGAGATTGAGCATCAGCAAGCTGGACGCGGAAGTCGAATTGTTGCGAAAACTAACTCGCTGGTGGATCCCCAGATCATCGCGGTGTTATACGAAGCCAGTCAAGCTGGAGTCGAGATTGATCTGATCGTGCGAGGCATGTGTTGTTTGCAGCCAGGAGTTCCTGGGTTGAGTGAGACGATCCGGGTTGTGAGCCTGATCGGGCGTTTGCTGGAACACTCACGGATCTTTTATTTCCGCAATGGTGGAGAGGAAGAGATCTACATCGGCAGTGCTGACTGGATGACTCGCAATCTTGATCGGCGGGTTGAAGTCGTTGCACCTGTCCAGGATCCAGAGTTAATCAAGGAGTTGCAAGAGATCTTAGGGATCATGTTAGCTGACAATCGGCAAGCCTGGGATCTACAGCCCGATGGAACCTATGTTCAACGCCGACCTCAATCTGGTGAACCTGTCCGATCAACTCACTCATTGTTAATGGATCGGGCTGCTCAGCGATGATGTCCTTTTAGAAGACGAAACTCACTCTACGATAGGGTGGAGCCGATCTGACTCACGCCAAACTTGCATCGATCCTCAAGTGTTAGAGATGTCAGAAGAGGGCAGACTATGTTACAGATCAACTATTCCAAGATAGAGTGCCTGAGAAGAGTTATGAAAAAAGGGTGTTGGGGATCACCAATTAGTCTAGTTAGTCTAGTTGTATTAGGGGCGATCGTCATAGGGTGCTCTGATCCTAAGATGCCTGACAAGATTGCTTCTGATTTCTACTACGCTCAAGGATCAGAAGATTCCGAATTCATGATGCCAGGACAAGACTATTGCCCTCTGAGTGTACCGATCTCGAAGGTGATCGAAGCTGTTAATACGCTTGATAAAGATAGTAAACCCTCACATACCCTAGCGATTTCCCAGATTGCTTCTCTATCATTTACGCCAGCTTGTTCAGAGAACTATACAGAACAAGAGATAGACGATCTCCGTGATGCCTTTGCAAACGCTAATCTTACTATACAAGAGCCCCCAGTCGCACCCAGGATGCCGGAGCCATGAATGATCAGGAGCTAGCGCAATACTTTGACACCTTCTTCCAGACCTATCAGATCTACCCTCAGATCATGCGTCAAGAATCCAAGCTTTTCATGGTGCTCAATCGGCCAGAGGGAGCAGGGTAAACGCATCTAAAATGCTATTGACAAATCTCTCTATTTGTGAAACCCTTGCTCCGCAAGCTTTTCAGTAAATAGTAATTGCTCGGAAATGTGAAAATATCTTAATAATTAGTCTGCTTTCTCTTAACAATTCAAGGCATTTCGGCTCTACCTGTTTGCCTAAAAACCTTGCTGAACAAGCAACTCACAAAAAACCTCTTTTGTCAATGATTGTTAAGGTGCGTTTGCCCTGGTTTTTGAAGATGCATTTGAAGTTAGACAAACTAGTTTGTAAAAACCAGAGAGGG
>CAZONZ010000085.1:0-12467 GCA_964581005.1 uncultured bacterium | reverse complement strand
AGATGAGGATACATAGTTGGCTCCTGGAGGGGATAGGCAGCATCAATCCGATCGTCTTTCCAAGTCTAGCTAGTAAGAATTGCTAGTTCAGTTGGATGCAGACATAGTATACGTCATTTCTAATACACTTTATCGCTGAATGGCTAGGAAAAGATAAGGGTTTCGGCAATCGATTAACGATGCATAACCCTTGAAACGATCAGTCGTTTAAGCGCTGACTGCGGTTCCCTGATTGAGCATGCTCTTTCCCCTTGGATCGAAATTGCGCGAAGGGCTCTATCGAACCGATCGGATCTCAGCTTTACTGGTAGGGTTGATGCGCTTTGACTTAATCAGATGTTGTCTTATTGCCATGGGAAGGTGTCATTTTGAATAGTCGTCGTGGTTTTCTGCGTGGGATTGCGATTGGATTGGGCACGTTGGCCAGCCTGATCCCAGCTCTATCTGGGCGGCGGTTTGCTACTGTTCGATCTCAAGCTAGCCCTGCTCCAACCGGAGCACCTGCCGATCAGTCTACTCAGTCTACCTCTGAGCTGAGCTTTCAGAAACTGGGTACGGTTGCGGATCTGGAAAACGATCAGTTGCTGGTAGAGGAAGGATTTGCAGCAGGCCCGGTTTTGCTGGTGCAGGTTCCAGCTGCTGAAGGATCTGACTCCGAGCAGCCCAGTTTGGTGGCGGTGGATCCGACCTGCCCTCACAAGCAGTGTTTAGTGGATTGGGATGGCGAGACCCAGGTGTTTGTGTGTCCTTGCCATGACTCCCGTTTTGATCTGGAAGGCAAGGTCACGAAAGGTCCGGCTAGAGAGCCCCTGCCAGTGTATGAAGCCAAGATCGAGGGAGAGGATCTGCTAGTGGCTGAACCTGCTGAAGGCTAACGCAATCAGGAGATTCCTAGGTCGGGAGTGTTGATCAGAAAACGATTGATCCGTGTCCCGACCTGGGATTGATAGCATCTGTTTGCGATCCAGAGCTAAATTGTTGTCCCTCATAAACTTTAGCCAGATCGATCACCACATCGTCAAATAGTCCATTCCTTTCCCATTTCCAAAGGAGTATCGGACATTAGAATAAATGCCTAGCGAAAACTGAAAAAGGTCATCATGCCCTTAAATGACTCCTTTAGAGCTAGGGATCTGAGCTATCCGTCGAGGATCCCATTCCACCGCCATCCGCAGGGCACGCGCCAAGGCTTTGAAACTTGCCTCCACAATATGATGAGAATTGATCCCAGCGATCTGGCGAATATGGAGGGTGATCTGGGCATGGTTCACCAACCCTTGATAGAACTCACGCACTAACTGAGTGTCATAGGATCCAATGCGTTCGGTAGGGATCTCCAAGCCATAACTTAAATGCGGACGTCCAGAAAAATCCAACACCACCTGCACAAGAGCTTCATCCAACGGAGCCCAGAAATGGCCGAAGCGCTGGATCCCACGCCGCTGGCTTAACGCTTGTGCTAACGCTTGCCCCAACGTGATCCCTACATCTTCGTTCGTATGATGATCGTCAATATCCAGATCGCCACTCGCCTGAATCTCCAGATCCAGCAACCCATGGGTGCTCAGCTGCGTCAACATGTGATCTAAAAACGGGATCCCCGTCTCGATCTGATGCTGACCCGATCCATCTAGATTCACACGGACATAAACATTCGTCTCCCCAGTTTGGCGGCGGATCTCTCCGATCCTAGGAGTCAGATCTGAGGTGGAGGAGGGTCCTGTAGGGCTATGGGATGAAACCAGCATGATCAGTGGAAAACAGAGGGCTAGGGATCCAGGTTAACTTGTTTTGCCTCACAGATCCTTAGGGATTCGCAACGATCCTCAAAAAGATCTTCTAACAACAATTAGCCTTAGCCAGATCGACAAGTCATCCACCACTTCCTGGGACAGATTGTTGATCCTGAAAGATACCCGTCATTTGCTTTCCTAGAGTTCCAAATACTTGCTCAACAATACACGATCTTATCATTAAGGAATTTTCGCTTGTTGAAATAAATCACTAACAGTTAGTTGCCAGCCTGGGAGCAATGGATCTTGAATCACAGCAGATTTGGTAAAAGTCTGAGAACGTTTGTCAGGATAGTAAATCGTGAAACTCTTTGCCTGAGGATCCACGACCCAGACTCGTGAGACTCCAGCGGCCAAATAATCCGTTGCTTTTTCAGCCATTGCGCCAGACGTTTGGCCAGGAGAAACGATCTCTACGGCTAACTCAGGAGGCACAGGACAAGGCCCATCCTCCTCGTGTTGTTGAGGCCATCGATCAAACGAAATACAGGTCAGATCCGGTACCGGCACCCAATCGACTCCCTTCCGTTTTAAGAGCAAAGCCAGCTCAGGATAAGCATCCCCCCACTCCTCACACCACGATCTCAATAGAACCAATAAAGCTGCTTGTAGAGAGGCATGAAAACGCTGTGGAGACACCTTTTTGACGACCATCCCTTCTATAAATTCACACGGACGATCTGATGCAGATAGCCCCAAAAACTCAGAAACTGTCAGGAGAGAAGTATTACCCACCATTGTCTAAACCTACAAACCCTAGCCTTACGATCCTAAAGATCAGAACCTCTATTTTATCCTCACCTCAACTCTGGGGCTTGAAACGACCAGGGCTTAGCAAATAGGCATGATCAAATTGCTGCTTAATCCGCTTCATCAGATCAACCCCTTTCGATCGATATCCCCAGACATTGACCTGGGCTTTCCAACTCTGGGGAGCTTCCAAAATGGAGAGTAATCCTGCTTGAGCCTCTAACTCAGATCGAATCATCCCTAATCGATCGGGAGGCAAGGCTTGCAGGGGAAACCGCCACCGCCCTAAGCCATTCCCAGCATGGATCTGAATCACACTGCCAGGGACGTGATCCCGGATGAACTCGATCCTAGTGACAGCTTCACTGGGCAAGACTCCAAGCTTGGCGAGCCCTGTTGAGTTCACATCCTCTCTAGCTTCAAAACTAGATCGAATCTTCTGTTGACACGCATCCACTTCGGAAATCACGCTCCCCGACATTCCTCTAGCCTCTGCCAGATCCATCACCTGCTGAACTTGGATCTGCAGACTCTCTGCTAAGCCATGAAACTCTAGGACTAGGGCAAGATCCTGTGATCCAGACGATCCTGAACCTGACGATCCTGAACCTGAAGATCCTGAACCTGAAGATCCTGAAGCTTCATCGGATCCCACTCGCCAAGCTTCAACCTGAGGTAGGGCATCCCCAGCCAGCAGATCGAGGGCCACAGGCGTCAAAGAGGACGCTAGGATCCTCCGAGTTAGATCCCGGATTGGTGCTGCTGATCCCTGAACCCACACCATCTGCTTTGTGGCCGGTAGAGGATACAATCGCAGCGTTACCTCAGCCAGGATCCCCAACGTTCCATAGGATCCGGTCATCAACTTCATCAGATCGTAGCCAGCCACATTCTTGACCACGCGCCCCCCCGCCTTCGCCACCTGACCGTCTGATCGCACCATCGTCACCCCCAATACATGATCCCGGATCCCTCCGTAGCGATGTCGCAAGGATCCTGTGTCTGCGGTTGCAATAATACCTCCTACCGTTGCTTGATCGGGGTAAAGCGGATCCACCGGCCACCATTGTCCAGCCTCGGCCAGGATCATTTGCAGATCCAACAACCGCATTCCTGTTCCTACCGTCACGGTCAGATCGGCTGCAGCATGATCGACCAATTGATTGAGCGCTTGGGTGCTCACGGCTACTTTGGCTCCCTCGACGGGCGATCCCCAGCTCAATTTGCTGCCACTCCCGCAGGTCATGATCGGCCACCGTTGCTGATAACATTCCGTCATCACTTGGGCTAATTCAGCCTGCGTTTGGGGAGAGATCAAAACGTCCACTGGCCCTTTTGATCCTTCAGGATCTGCTGATCCCTCTGTGGGTACAACAGCAGCCATCAAGCGCTGCCGCCACTCCTGAGACAGATCCGATCCAGCCGTGAGCACAGAAGGATCCAGACGGCTGGCAAAATGGGGATAGCACGTACCTTGAGACACAGAAGATCATTCCTCTATCTGCAGACACCTTCTGTATCGTGACATACTCCCTACGCTGATCGCTTCGCGGTACAGCGAGGGCTTCTCCTCCCGGTTTGGGATTCGCGTTTTATAGTGAGCCGATGTCCCAGGCCCACTTTCTTGATGAGAACACCAGAATTAACGTCCCGTGGCATAGACGCACCGCAATGCGGGCATTCATGCCAGCGGTCGGACAACTCCTTGGCGACTCGATTCAGACACATTGCACAATGCTGAGATGTCCCAGCAGGATTAACTTTCACGACTATCTTTCCAGCATTTGAGGCTTTGAAAGGTAGGATCTCGTTTAAGAACCCAGCTATCCCAGCATCAGCAAAACTTTTATTTAACCCTGACTTGGCAGATTGACCATTAGGGAGAAACGTTCTATCCTCTCCCTGTTTCGGCTTATTGCGTCGGGCCATATTGGAAACTTTTAGATCTTCGACAAAGATGACTTCCGCCTTGTCGATTAACTCTTGAGCCGTTTCAAAATGCCACTGCTTACGTTGCCTCGCAATCCGTTGATGCAGCTTGGCAATACGCTCATTCAGTTTGCGGCGTGGCTTAGAACCTTTAGCCCTGGCATCTCGCTTGGCTTGGAGCTTAGCCAGCTTTTCTTCGGCTTGACGGTAGAACTTTGGTGGCTGCTTTGTTGCGCCATCTGAGCAGGCGATGAAGTATTCCAGACCAGCGTCTACCCCAATGCTGTTTGCTTCACTTGGTTCGATGTTTGCCGTTGACTGCTCTGGCACAGACTTATCTTCAAGCGAAAAAGTCACGTACCACCCATCGGCTTTCAATGTCAGAGAAACCGTTTTCAGCGCAAAGCCATCAGGTAACGGACGATGCCGAACGCATTTGACCGCCCCAATTTTGGGGAGTTTAATGCGGTTCCCCTCAATCCAATCAGGCTTCGCCTGCGGGTAGGTGAATGTCCGATAGCGGCTCTTCCCCTTGAATCTCGGTTTACCACTCCGCTTGCCGTTATTGTCCCCCTTTACGAATCGGTCGAAGGCTTTCCCGACCCGCTTAACCATGTCCTGAAGGACTTGAGAATGAATCTCTTTGTACCAGGGGCGCTCATCTTTTAACGGCACCAAAGACCGCTTCTGATTGTAATAGTCGGGCTGCTCCCTAGGCTCAGCAATGCTGCACACCAAAGGGCAAGCATTTACCGGAGTACGATTCATCTCCCACCAATCGAAGCGGTCTGCCAGCATCCAGTTGTACTGACAGCGCACCATATCAAGCCAGCGCTCCATCTGGCATCGCTGCTCATAAGTTGGCTTAATCCGGTACTGGTAGGCGATTCGCATGGTAGGCTTTAATTACTGTACCCATTATACAGCATAGTCATAATGAAAGACGATTTTGTTTCTAGCGGCAGATCAGTGTCAGACCTTAAAGCTCACCTGGTTTTGACGACAAAATATCGTCGCAAGGTTTTTACAGAAGAGATGTTGCAGTCACTTGCAAATATCGTCAGCGACTTATGTGAAAAGTGGGACTGCAAGCTGATAGAGGTAAACGGAGAGGCGGATCACCTGCACATTCTGTTTCAGTACTACCCTCAACTGGAGCTACCCAAATTCATTGCCAACCTGAAATCGGTATCGAGCAGGCGAATGAGGAATGAGTACCCAGAGCGCATTGATCAGTTCTATGACAAGTCCGTCCTGTGGCACTCAGCTTACTTCATTGCCAGTTGCGGGGGAGTCACCATCTCTGTGCTGAAGCGCTCCATCGAGCAGCCAGGGCATGAGTAATTGGCGACTCCGTTCCACTCCATCGCCTCAGCGTTCATCCCGACACTCACGCTTCGCGTAGAGTGCGGGGCTTCCCGCCGATTAAGCTAAACTGGCGTTACAGGTTCGACCGTTACCTTGGAACGGATTGGATCATTTGCTGGATAGGTTGTTTGGTTATGGCTCCTCAGATTGCGGCTTACGGATCCTGGTCTTCCCCGATCACCGCCGATCAGATTGTGAAAGGCACGATCCGGTTAGGCCAGACTGCTTGGGATGGATCGGATCTCTACTGGGTGGAAGGGCGTCCGACTGAAGCTGGACGGATGGTTTTAGTCCAACGCAATGATCAAGGACAGGTACAGGATCGGTTGGCAGCTCCATGGAATGTGCGGACTCGTGTGCATGAGTATGGCGGTGGTGCGTTTTGGGTGGCGAATGGAGGGATCATCTTTGCCCATTTTGCCGATCAACGCCTGTATCGATATTTGCCTGATCACGATCCAGAACCGCTCACCCCGGAATCCGGATCCCAACTTCGCTATGCTGACGGTGTTTGGGATCCCTGGCAGCAACGGATCCTTTGTGTCCGCGAAGATCATCGAGATCCGAACCAAGAACCGATCAATACTCTGGTGGCGATCCCGCTTGGAGATCCTGAAGCAGGTCAGATACTGGTCTCTGGGGAGGATTTCTATGCGTACCCTCGTCTGAGTGCTGACGGATCCTATCTAGCCTGGATCAGTTGGAATCATCCGCAGATGCCTTGGGATGGAACCGAACTTTGGATCGCTGCTGTTCAACCGGATGGATCCTTGGGATCCCGGCAACGGATCGCGGGAGGGTCAGCAGAATCCGTCCTGCAACCCGAATGGTCAGCCGACGGGATGCTGTATTTCATCTCCGATCGATCCGGGTGGTGGAATCTTTATCGTTGGCGGCAGGATCAAATCGAATCGATCACAGCCATGGAAGCTGAGTTTGGTCAACCGCTCTGGAATTTGGGTCAGTCTACGTATGGATTAACAGCAACCGGATCCATCATCTGCACCTACACTCAGAATGGGATCGATCAGTTGGCCCGATTGGATCCCGACACAGGTAAACTGGATCCGTTTGAGTTGCCCTACACAAGTATTTCAGATATAACCGTTGGATCCCATACAGTTGTCGTTAAGGCTGGATCCCCAACTGAATTTGCAGCATTAGTCGAGCTTGATCTGGAGACTGGAGCGATCACCATCCTGCGACGATCGGCAGCTATTGAGATTGATCCGTCCTTCTTCTCGATCCCAGAGATCATCGAGTTTCCAACGGCGCAAGGTCAGATCGCTTACGGGATCTTTTATCCCCCTTGTCACCCCCACTACAACGCTCCAGCCGAGGATCGTCCACCCTTATTAGTCAAAAGCCATGGCGGTCCCACGAGTGCTGCCTCAGCTATGTTGAACTTGGGGATCCAGTACTGGACCAGTCGCGGGATTGCGATCCTGGATGTGAATTACCGGGGCAGCACCGGCTATGGTCGGGCCTATCGGGAACAGTTGAAGGGGCAATGGGGGATCGCAGATGTAGACGATTGTGTGTATGGGGCGCAGGCATTGATGGATCAAGGTCGGGTGGATCCGGAGCGGTTGGCGATCGAAGGCGGCAGTGCAGGCGGATATACAACCCTGTGTGTGTTGACGTTTCGAGATCAGTTCAAAGCGGGTGCCAGTCGATATGGAGTCAGTGATCTGGAAGCTTTGGTCCGAGATACCCACAAATTTGAAGCCCGTTATCTCGATAGCCTGATCGGTCCATATCCAGAGCAACAGCAGCTTTACCAGCAGCGATCGCCAATCCATTATGCGGATCAGTTGGCCTGTCCGGTGATCTTTTTGCAGGGGTTGGAAGACAAGATCGTACCGCCTAATCAAGCGGAGGTGATGGTCGAGATCTTGCGGCAGAAGGGATTGCCGGTAGCCTATGTTGCGTTTGAAGGCGAACAGCATGGATTCCGACAAGCGGCAACGATCAAGCGAGCCTTAGAAGCCGAACTCTACTTTTTTGCCAAGGTGTTTGGATTTGAGTTGGCCGATCCGATCGATCCCATCCAGATCGAAAATCTTAAAGCTTAACGACCCGGATCTGACTGCTGCTTCCCGCTATTTGTAGAGTGATCTGGATCAGTTACACTCTTGGGGTAGTGTTTGGGAGGCTGAGGTGGCTATGAACTTGAAGGTGGTGACAGTTCTGATCTCAACCGGAATCGGTTTGTGGGGAATAGGATTTTGGGGAAGCGGATCCAGTTGGGCTCAATCCTCGACACTCCCGGCTCAACCGATCCAACCGATTCAATCGCCGCAACGGCCTCCGTCTGCAGCAACACAGCAGTTTGATCTGGGCACCTTGCAACTGCAGCAGGGCACAGTGATTCGAGCCAGTTCGTCCGCAGCCCAGGCACAATATTTTCACTCTGACACAGTTCACCCTTTCGGCCTGACCGTGGTTGAGAATATCTACGATCCCTATGGACGCTTGCTCTTGCCTGCCGGATCCGAAATTTATGGACAGCTGCTGCCAACATCGGGCGGGTTACAATACATCGCTACATCGATGGAAATCAACGACAAGATCTATAGTATGCAAGCGCGATCGGATGTGTTGCTGGATCAAAAAGATCCCCGTCAAGCCTCAGCTGCAGCGATCGGAGGAGATGCGGCCATTGGAGCAACAGCGGGTTTAGTCCTGGGAGCGATGACCGGAGGAGGGGTAACGATGGCTAATCTGGTTGGCGGTGCCGTTGGCAGTATGATGATCGGTAATGTCACAGCTCCCCAAGTGGTGGTGATCCAACCCGGCCAATCGATGGATCTAACCTTATTGATCCCCTTGCGGCTCTAGATGTCTGCTCCCCCACCAGCTCAATCAGACTTTTGCTCAGATGATCAGCGTTTGGATCCTCAGCTTTCTTGCTGATGTTCGGGCTAAGATCCGGGTGGACGGTCAAGCCTAGGGGGATTCTGCCGTGAAAAAACTTCTCTGGATCCTATGGTTCCTAGCTCTCTCTACTGGCGCAGCCACAGCCTGCATCTTTGACGCTCAACCTGACCCGGATCCATCTTCATCGGCAACGATCTCATCTCCCCCCACCTCACAAGCAGCTCTAGCCAGCGATCCCGGCCCTCATTCAAACTGTGACAGCCTTACCCCGTCACCAGTCACAGCTGATCCCTTCCCAGCCCAAGCCAAGTTTCGCCATGCTCAAGGCATTGAAGTTGACTATTACGATCACTACAAAGTGGTCACGATCCTAAATCCCTGGCGCGGATCGGATCGAGGCTTCACCTACCTCCTCGTGCAATGTGGCACCCCGATCCCAGCAGGCTTTGATCATGCAGACGTGATCACCATCCCGATTCAAACCATCGTCACCCTCTCAACCACTCACTTGCCCTACCTCGAAAACCTGGATCAACTGGATGCTCTAGTAGGAGTGAGTGATGCGGATCTGATCCATTCTGAATCCGTGCAAGCCCGCCTCGATCAAGGACTCACCACTCCAGTCAGCCGTCAAGGAGTTGTTGATCTCGAACGCATTGTAGATCTAGATCCGGGCCTAGTGATGGCCTTTGGTGTAGGGGATCCTGAACAGGATGCGCACCCAAAGTTGATCGAAGTGGGCTTACCCGTGGTTCTCAATGCTGAATATATGGAAACTTCGCCGTTGGGACGAGCGGAATGGATCAAGTTCATGGCTCTGTTTTTCAACCAGGAAGCCGAAGCCGAAGCGGTTTTCACCAAGATCGAACAAGCCTATCAAGATCTAGCAGCCAAAGTTGCAACCGTCTCTGATCGTCCTAGTGTCCTGGTCGATCATTCCTTCAACGGTACCTGGTATGTCCCTGGTGGCAACAGTTTTATGGCCCAATTTCTCCAGGATGCCGGAGCCGATTATGCTTGGGCCGATGATCCCTCTTCAGGCAGTCTTGCCCTAAGCCCTGAAGCCGTCTTCGATCAAGCAGGTTCAGCCCCCATCTGGATCAACGGGAGTCCAACATGGAGGGATCGAGCTGATATCCTGGCCGAAGATGATCGCTATCGTGCCTTCGCCGCGTTCCAGTCCGGTCAAATCTACATTCCCAATGCACGGGTGAATCCCGCAGGAGGCAATGACTTTTGGGAAAGTGGGATCATCAACCCCCACCTGATCCTTGCCGATTTAGTGAAAATCTTGCACCCTAGCCTCTTGCCAGAGCATGATCTTGTTTACTATCAGCAGGTGGAGCCATGACCCAACTTCTCTCTCAGCTTGATCCCAGTCTTGCCGCAGGCCGCTATGTTGAACGTCAATCCAGCCTCCGTCCTGAACGAGAGGCCACCTGGGAATCCGCCCGCAAACCGATCACATTCGCTCAACTAACCGACACCCACATTCTCGAAAGCCGCAATGCTCAAATGCGCGAGTGTTTCACCTGGCATACGCTCAAAGCTGTTGTCGATCGAGTTGCCTACGATCGCGTTGACGGTATCCTTTTGACCGGAGATCTAGCAGACACCGGATTACCCGAAGCCTATCACTTACTCCGAGACCTCTTGGCCCCGTTATCCATCCCGATCTACTGGTTACCTGGCAATCACGACAACCCCGACTCACTGGCCGAGATCCTATCCGGCGACACCTTCTCCGCTGACAAAGCCTTTAGCGTTGCGGGCTGGAGAGTGATCCTGCTGAATTCCGTCTTACCCACCGCCCAATCGGGTGAGGGACACCTGGATGTTTCAGAGCTGGATCGCTTAGCCACAGAGCTGCAGGAGTACCCCACCCACCCCTCCCTGATTGCCCTGCATCACCATGTCCTCCCTGTTGGCGTGGACTGGATGGATCAGATCCAGCTGCAAAATGCCTCAGAACTCTTATCGCTACTCGATCGAGTCAGTACGCGCACTCAAGATGGATCCCCGCAGGTTCGTCTAGTCCTCTGTGGTCATGTTCATCTAGCCTCCGATCACGATCGCCAAGGCACCCACTACTACTCCACCCCGTCCACCTGTCTCCAGATCTTGCCAACCGACACTCCACCCACCCCAGAGCTGCAATGGCCGGGATACCGACTAATCCGACTCTATCCCAGTGGCCACTATGAAACCGAAGTCCGCCGCGTTACTCTAGGTCAAACGCTTGGCACGATCGAGGGGCCTTCAAATACTTAAAAATTTTAGGCCAGCCTTCTGACCCTTAGGCCGTACATCAACAGACATACCCCCATGATCATCCCTAAGGCAGCTATCCGTTGTTCCGTTAAAACAAATACACTGCTTTTGAATCTTGTGCTTGACAACAAAGATTAGTGGTGAGATATTGGATCCGCAAAAGCTAAATAGTTTTTGACGAGGCATACAATTTTTAGTGATGTATATATTTTGACCAAGTATTGACAGGAGTTTGGCAATGTCCAGCAAAGATGCTATCGATCAAAGCTATATTGACAGGATTACATCAGGCATTACATCAGGCATTAGTTGTCTCAAAAATGGACACGTGGCTGAAGCCTGGGATAGGTGGTTGAGTTTAATGGCTCAGGCAAATTCTTCAGAGCAGAATGAGCTGCTTAGCACTGAGTTCCTAAAAACCTTTCATGCAGAAGCCACTAAACTTGAAGGATCGAATCAATGGGAACAAGCCATCTTAATGAGGCAAACGATTCAGGATCTAGGCTTAGAAGATGATACGAACCAGCGAGAGATAAAGCGATTACGCCTAGCTTCACGGAAAAATGTTCATGACACATCTGGTCTTTTTAAACAACTCGCTAAGCTTGATATCAGCTTTAATGGGAAATCTTTTCCTGTCTTCTATCGACCTAGTTCTGTGGGTGATAAGGGTGTGATCCGCCAAATTTTTTATACTGGGGACTATGAGATCTCGTTTTGTAAGCAAGGAACTGCACTTTGGAACTATTATACTGAGAAGAGCAGAGACAAATCTGCCTTAATCATTGATGCTGGTGCTAACATCGGAGCATCAGTTTTATACTTTCTAGTGCGATATCCCGGCTCTACTGTTTTTAGTTTAGAACCTAATCACCATAATTGGATGATCCTTGAATTGAATACAATTGACTTTGAGAACAAGCTTAACTTCTTAGGAGGAATTGCAGATATTGATGGAGAGATGTTTTTGCAAGATCCTGGATTACAAGATCCTAGCTTAGTTGATTGGGGGTTTAGGGTGCGGGATTCAGGTTCAACACCTGTAAATGTGATCTCACCAAAGACTATACTCTCTCACCCTTTTTGCTCTGACAAAACTTATCCTTTTATTGCTAAAATTGACATTGAGGGGGGTGAAGATCGTCTTTTTCAAGGGGACACTGATTGGATGACCCTGTTTCCACTCATTATCATTGAGCTCCACGATTGGATGTTACCTTTTACGGGAAACTCTCAAAACTTCTTACGGGCTGTAGCTAAGTATAATTTTGACTTTCTACATCGAGGTGAAAACATCTTTCTTTTCAACCGATCCATTCTTGTTCAGTAACGTCAATCCTCATGCTATAGTTCTGAGTAGGCGTAGAGGCTCTATCGCTCCTGACTATGCTTAGGCTGAATCTAAGTACCAGCAGAGCAGGCAGCGTAATTGGAAGTTATCAAAGTTCCTAAACCCATACCCTGAGCGTTTGATCA
>CAZONZ010000084.1:0-12562 GCA_964581005.1 uncultured bacterium | reverse complement strand
TGAATCTAGCCTTACAAACTGTGGAGACCCTTTAGCCATGTTGATCCCTCCTGATCAATCCGATCCAAACCACCCATTTCCTCTGTTTTGCTCTGCGGCTACAGATTCATCGCGAACCCCAAGCGTTGCCCCCTTGATCCTGGTGACAGACGACGATCCCCTCCTCGCCGAGATCGTGGAACCGATCCTGGGTCAAGCAGGTTACCGGGTTCTGATCGTGGATACAGGTACAGCATGTCTTGACCAAGTCCAGCGGGAGATGCCCGACTTGATCCTTTTGGATGCTGTGATGCCAGAGCTGGACGGCTTTGACTGTTGCCAGCAGATTCGCTCCCTCCCAAACGGGGCTGATGTCCCGATCATGATGATCACCCACTTAGACGATAACCCCTCGGTTGATCGAGCGTTCGCAGCAGGGGCAACCGACTTTATCCCTAAACCGATCCATTGGGGTGTGTTGAAGCAACGGATCCGACGCCTGTTGCAGGCCAATTGGGATCGGCAACAGAATTTGCAATTGATCCAGGAGCTCGACTATCAGGTCAAAGTGCGTAATGCAGAACTCCGTGAAGCGATCGATTTTGAACAGCTATTACGGATCATCACAGATGAAGTCCGCAGCAGCCTAGACGAAAATGACATTCTATCCACAGCGGTACGGGAGCTAACCCAAGGACTCAACCTGGGCTTTTGCAAAGTGGGGATCCCCAATCCCGATGGCCGAACCTACCAGATCTCCCACCACTACGAAGGCTACCTCAACTCCCCTCCCCCCCAAACCGCACTAACCCTAAACCTGGAAACCTTGCCCCAGCTTCACCAAGGCCAAACCCTGCTCTACTCTCGCCTAGGCTCCGATCATGAGCGAGTCACCGTCCTCTGTTGTCCCTTGATCGATGGCTATACCTTCTTAGGCTTTCTGAGTCTTGTGCGAGTTCCCACCCAAAGCTTCAGCACCCTGGAAATCCGTTTAGCGGAACAAGTCGCCAACCAATGTGTGATCGGGATCCGGCAATCGCGCCTTTATCAAGCTTCCCTCAAACAAGTCACTCAGCTTTCAGAGTTAAACCAGCTCAAAGATGAATTTGTGCATATGGTCTCGCACGAGCTCCGCACCCCCCTCACCAATATGAAAATGGCCCTGAAACTTTTAGAAGGGATCGAACTCACCGAGCGACACAAACGCTATTTCCAAATTCTCCGATCCGAGTGGCAACGTGAGATCGAACTGGTTAACGATCTGCTCGACCTCCAAGCCCTCGAATCCGGCACCCGCACCCTCAACCTGTCATCCCTCTCCTTGATCGACTGGCTCCACGCTTTCCTAGATCCATTCCGGATCCGATTTGAAGAGCGCCAGTTAAAATTTCAGCTTTCCCTTCCCCATCAGCCCCTGAGTCTAACCACCGATGAAAAACTACTGAGCCGAATTCTGGGCGAACTCTTAAATAATGCTTGTAAATACACTCCCCCCAGCGAGACTATCGATCTGGCTGTCACCTCCTGCGGTGCTTCCATTCAAATCCAGGTCACCAACACAGGCGTCGAGATCCCCACCGAAACGTTGCCTCATATTTTCGATAAGTTTTACCGAGTGGCCCAACTGGATCGCTATCAGCAGGGTGGAACGGGCCTGGGGCTAGCCTTGGTCAAGCGAGCTGCTGAGCACCTCCAAGGTCACCTCCGGGTTGAAAGCCCAAACGGATCCACTCGCTTTTGCCTAACGTTGCGATCCCTCAATCGACTGGGCCAGGATCCCTCCTTCAAGGCTCTTTGCTATGATCCTCAGCCCCTATCTGATTACGCACCTCATTGGACTCCTCGATTAGCGTAGTTTGAACTACTTATCGACAGGGCTGATCGACAGGACTTATCGACAGGATCCGTGCAAACCTTCTACAATCAGACTGAAACGGTTAAGGTGATACGCTACTATGATCAAACTCCTCGTAGGTCTTGGTGTGGTTGCAGCATTAGGAGGTGGCGGATACCTAGCCGCCGATCGTTATGTTGACCAGCAAGCCGAAACTGCTCTAGATCAAGTGCTGAACGAACAAGGACTCAGCGATCGAGTCTCCTATCAACAGGTTGACGCAGCTCTCTTTGATCAAACCATTGAGATTGCCAACATCACCATCCGCGATCCCAATCAGCAACGCAACTATGCCACGATCGCGCAAATCAAGGTAACTGATTACCAACTCCAAGACGATATTCCGGTTGCCTTGGATGTGCAGATCAACGGGTTGACGATTCCAGCCTCCAACAACCCGGATGTATTGGACAAGGATCTGATCATCAATGGCCAAGTGGCCTACATTCTCAATCCAGATCTAGGCACATTTTCGATTGAGCAGATCAGCTTTAGTGCTACAGACTTTGGCAGTTTCACCTTTTCCTTGCAGCTGGCGGACGTGGATTTTGAAAGCCTAGCCCAGATCTCTCAAACGGATTCCCTCTCCCAAGATCAGCTGGCTCCTTTGACCGCCAAAATGGGTCGAACTCAATTGGTCCGAGCTGCTTTGAGTTTCCAGGATCAGGGAGCCCTCGATCAAAGCCTAGCTGCCATAGCCGCTGAACAAGGCACCACCCCTGAACAATTGCGAGACGAAGCTCTAGAGGGCATCGATCAAGCCCTTGCCCAACAGAACAACCCTGTCATCCAAGACGCTCTCCGCAAAGCCCAAACCATACTTCAAGGCGGCGATGATCGGATCCAAGTGACCCTTACTCCTGATCCCAGCCTTTCCGTTGAAGCCATCTCAGGACTTTACCTCGCCAGTGTCTTCTCTGGTTCTCCTGAGCCTTTATTGGAAGCTTTCTCCATCGAGATCAAGTAACCGATCACGATGTATTGAGATAGATCCGGATCCAATTTCAAAGTTCAGACCTTGGATCCGGTCTCGTTCAAACATGAGCCACTGGATCACCTGATATCGGGGACCTCGCTCAGTAGTTCTTCCAAAAGGATGGAAACCTTGTAACCATTGGGAGTAGGCCATGCGTACAGCTCAATCATCCTGAGTTCTCCTCGCTAACCTCAGTGTGGTAGGCAACTCAATACTAGCGTCCTTGTGCTCGCCCTTGTCCCCTTGCCTGACCTCTCCCTGTGATCTGCCCTCGTCCAATGGCCACTCCTTGACCTGACACCGTTCCCGATCCCTGCTGAGTTTGGATCTGTCCATTCTGATCCCGATAGATCACCATGCCGGTGCCTGTCGCGGTTCCTGATCCTCGCGCAACTCCAGCGCCGACCACCGATCCCTGACCACTCACTTGGCCTCTCCCCGTTTGGGCCTCAACGGCTGGGATCCCAGCGATCCCTAATACGCCGAAGCTACACTGGAGTCCAAACGTGATCACAGCAAGGGTGATTCCATTCCGAGTTAATGGCATCATGAGAAAGATCTCCTTTGATTGATTCATCATCATCGGCTCAACATCTCAACTGGAGCCTCTCCTTAAGATCCGCTAGCAGATCCTCTTCTAGATCAGGCTCCACCCCTAAGACCTCACCCCGATCGATTTCGTTCAAGTTTTTTCTGTGAATCTCATGAGCAATCCGCCCTATCATTCCCCTGGATTTCTTGCCTTAGTCAAAGAGGCTAAAACCCGGATCCAGGAGTACACCGTCGATCAGATTCGTCAGCGCCAATTACAGCAGGATTCCTTCCACTTGATCGATGTCCGGGAAGAATCAGAGTGGCAAGCAGGACATATCACAGGAGCAACCTATCTAGGTCGGGGTGTGATCGAGCGCGATATTGAAACTCAGATTCCTGATCATGATGCAGAGATCGTGCTCTACTGTGGTGGCGGTTTTCGATCGGCTCTAGCTGCTGATAACCTCCAAAAAATGGGCTATACCCGTGTTGCTTCCATGGATGGCGGGATCCGAGGATGGCGTGAAGCAGGTTACCCCATTCACTTGCTTTCGGATCCTTAGACTTGATCCTCTGTCTGGATCCCGTTGACTCTGATCGTCTCTGCTTATTTCAGCTCTCGGCCAAAGGGAAAGAGAGCTAGGGAAAGTAGCTTGAAATGTTGTTGGGCAAAGGGGATCCCTAGAATGGTGATAAACAGGATCAAGCCAAAAACGGCATGAGATAAGGCGATCTCCCAGCCAAAAAACAGTAACCAGATCACATTAAAAACCATTGTCAAAGGGCTATCAGCACTCGGCCTTTCAACAATTTCACGGCCAAAGGGGGTCATTGTGGCAAACCCTAACTTGATCGATTGCCACCCAAACGGGATCCCAATGATCGTCAAACATAGGATCAGACCACTGATGATATATCCGAACCCCGCAAGGAACCCTCCAAAAATCAGCCAGATAATATTCCCAATCAGGCTCATCGCCCTCTCCTTGCCCAAACCAACGTCCCAAGCTTAGCGCAGGATCGCACTGCCTCAAAACTTACAGGACTTTACTTACAGGACTTTTGAACCCCACACGCAGAATTCATGCAGGATCAACGTTGACGGGTTGGGTTTAATCTCAGATTCGCTCCTGAGGAATTGAAGCTATAGCCCACTCACGCATCAGCTCCGCGACCGACATCATTTGAGTAGCTCGTCCTCCATGACTGCCCACAAAAATTAGGCCATTCTCCACATCACCTCGAACTGCTCGATCCAAAGCTTTCAAGATGCAGAACAATTCCTGATGATCTCGACAGCGACAGGTTTGTAGGCAGCTGCCAATGCATCGCTTATCCAACTGTTGCATGGCCTCTTCGCCAGCTAGCACCTGATCCACCAGTGGATTGCGCAGCGCTCGACCCGGTAATCCAACCGGACTGGGCACGATCACAACATCGTCAGGAGTAGCGTTGAGGTGGGCTTGTTTGTATCGATCATCGGCATCACATTCGTAGGTTGTGATAAACCGGGTCGCAATCTGAACTCCCTTGGCTCCCAGCGCCAGCATCTGATCGATATCGTGACGAGTCCAGATCCCACCTGCGGCAATGATGGGGATCTCAGTTTCAACGTCGTGTTCGATCAGCTTCATCACGGCAGGGATCAGGTGCTGTAACTCCAGATCAGGGGATCCGATTTCTGAAGCTTTGGCTCCTAGGTGGCCTCCTGCCCGATTGGGGGATTCCACCACAAATGCATCGGGCACCCGTTGGTAGCGAGATCGCCACCGTCGAATGATCACACTTGCGGCTCGCGCTGAAGAAATTACTGGGACTAAGGCAACTTCAGGATGCTCCTGGGTATACTCCGGTAGATTTAAGGGTAAACCTGCACCGGAAATGATCAGATCGGCTCCATGGGCAGCAGCAGTCTGGACCAGTGTCGGATGATCCCGAACCGCCACCATCGAATTGATCCCAATGATTCCGTTGGGGCTGAGAGTACGAGCTGCCTTGAGTTCATCGATCAGGGCGAGCCGGTTGGCCTCGAACAAAGAGCCTCCCGATCGACCTTTGCCATGAGGTGCAAAATAAGGCGAGCTTAACCCCAGACCCACCGCTGAAATGATCCCAATCCCTCCAGCATTAGCAACCGCTGCCGCTAACCGAGCTCCTGACACCCTGACCCCCATCCCTCCTTGGATAATGGGGGACTGGGCCTGATGACAACCGATCTGCAAAGGTGGCAACCCGGACACGTTCAATCCTCCATGCACAACTTATTTACTACTCTATAGCAATAGAATTATAAACGAGGGACGAAGCACTCGATCGAGAGGATCGACTCGAAGTGAGTCCTGAAGCTGTTCAAGTGATCGCAGATGAGTCAAGTCAATCTTCTTGTGGGCATTTGCAGGATTACTGGCATTTTCAAGCAACTGAACTGTGAATAGATCCGCGTGACGACAACCTGAAACTATAACAAAATGTGGAGTTTGATGTCATAACATATCTTTATGACTATTTAGTGATATTGTGATCTCAGATTAGATAGGTCACCTCCGATCACCTGTGTTCCGGAAAGAGGCTTGGAAGGGGTTCTGGAGGTGGGTTACCAAACTGTGTCGAATCACAAAGGATTGGTAGTATGACTCATTCATTGGCCCATCAATTGCGTGAAGGGACAAAACATTGTCACACGGCTGCAGAAAACACAGCGTTCATGAAGTGTTTCTTGAAGGGGATCATTGAGAAAGATCCATTCCGCAAGCTGACAGCGAATCTTTACTTTGTCTACTCTGCGTTAGAATCTGAACTGGAACGATTGCGTGATCATCCTGTAGTGGGATCCCTTTACTTCCCAGAGCTGAACCGCAAGGCCAAACTGGAAGAGGATCTGGAGTATTACTACGGTGAGAACTGGAGGGACGAGATCGCGGCGTCTGCCCAAGGTCAGGTTTATGTCAGCCGGATCCATGAAGTGGCTCACCATCATCCTGAGTTGTTAGTCGCTCACTCCTATGTGCGTTACATGGGAGATCTCTCCGGTGGCCAAAGCCTGCGCAATATTGCCCGATCCGCGATGGATCTACCTCCCGACAAAGGGACAGGGCTGCATGAGTTTGATCAGATTCCAACAGTTGAAGCGCGCCGAGCCTTCAAGGCAAAGTACCGTGAGGCACTGGATGCGCTGCCTGTGGGTGAGGCTGAGATCCGGGCGATCGTCGCTGAAGCCTGTCGAGTGTTCGACTTGAATCGGAATGTCTTTCATGAGTTGGAAGATGATGTTAAAGCTGCTGTTGGAACCCATATTTTTGATCTGATTACGCGCCAAGATAAACCTGGCAGTACCGAGCGGGAACCCGGCAGCAGCTCAGTGGAATTGGTTGCTGCAGAAGCTGTTTAATTCAGCGAAATGTTTAGACTTGGAGTAAACTAAGGATCACGTTATTGAGATTTAACGTAAGGGGATTTGTTGATTTTTTGTCTCCAACTCCTTAGTTTCTCCAGGTTCACTAACTCAACGCAAGTTTAGCATGTTACCTTCCCCTATGCTGCTGTAGCTCGCAATGGGTCGTAAGTGGATCCTGTGTGCTAGTTTGTCACCCTGTCATGCAAGAGGCTTTTGAAGAATGAAGCTGTTGTCTCAGTCCGTGAAGTTTGATCGGGATCTGCTGAACAAATACAACAAGCCGATCCCGCGATACACCAGCTATCCCCCTGCTACAGAGCTTGCTGAATCGTTTGATCCGGTTGAGTTTAAGGCAGCCATTGCGGTAGGAAATCACAAGCAAACTCCGCTCTCGCTCTACTGTCATATTCCTTTCTGTGAAAGCCCTTGCTATTTTTGCGGCTGCAACACGATCATCACACGCAAGAAAGATGTGGCTGATCCGTATCTTCGTTATCTCGATCGCAATATCCAACAGGTTGCTGATTTGGTTGCTGATCAGCGTACTGTCCAGCAGTTTCACAGTGGTGGGGGCACACCCAACTATCTGTCACCTCAACAAATGGAGTTGATGTGGAAATCGATCACCCAGCATTTTCGCTTTGAGCCTGATGCTGAGATCTCGATCGAGGTCAATCCTACCTATCTGGATGCTGCCTACGTTCGATTTCTAAAGGATTTAGGTTTCAATCGGATTAGTTTTGGAATTCAAGATTTCAATGTTGAGGTGCAGCACGCCGTGAATCGGATCCAGCCAGAGTCCCACCTTTTTGCCGTGATGGACTGGATTCGAGCAACTGGGTACGAGAGCGTCAATGTGGATCTCATCTACGGATTGCCCTCCCAAACATTAGATACCTTTAGAGAAACGATCGAAAAGACGATCAAGCTGGATCCCGATCGAATTGCGATCTTCAATTTTGCCTATGTCCCGTGGATGAAACCGATTCAGCGGAGAATCCCTGAAGATGCTTTGCCTCCACCCACTGAGAAGTTAGCGATCTTACAGATGGTGATCGAGCAGTTGACCTCGCATGGATATGTGTACATTGGGATGGATCATTTTGCCAAGCCGAATGACGAACTTTCGATCGCTCAACATGAGGGAGATCTACATCGGAATTTTCAGGGTTATACAACCAAGCCAGAGTCTGATCTGATCGGGTTTGGGATCACTTCGATCAGTATGCTGGAGGATGTTTACACGCAGAATCATAAGTCACTCAAGGACTTTTACCATGCGATCGATGCCGATCAGCTACCGTTAGCTAAGGGAGTACTGCTCAGTAAAGATGATCAGATCAGGCGGGCTGTGATCATGGAGCTGATGTGCGAGTCGCAAGTCTCCAAGGTTGAAATCGAGGAGAAATATCACCTCAGTTTCGATATGGATTTCAATGACTATTTTCATCAGGAGATTGTGGATCTCAAGACTTTGGCAACAGATGGACTGGTTCAAATCTGGCCGGATCATATTGAGGTGACCGAAACAGGCCGTTTACTGATCCGGAATGTGGCATCAGTGTTTGATCTCTACCTGAGAGATCGACAGACTCATCAGTTTTCCAAGTCAGTGTAGCGATCATGGCATTTGGAGGAGTTTGAACCATGCGCATTTTGATGATCCAACCCAATTACCACTCGGCTCTTGGGTGGTCTCTTAGCGAGATGAGACATTCCTTGGCTTGCTCCTAGGAAGTGCCCTCCGACGGGAACGGGATCGTTGCCACCGCTTCCAACTCGATACGGTCCAGTCACTCAGGGTATGGTTCATTGATCCCAGTTCTAGCCCCATCCCGATCCAAGCCAACAGCTCAATGTGCAGCCACAGCCATTGCTTCAACCAAGCTCCCCAAACCTGCGGCTGCCAGCCCCACGATCCAAGCCAGTACCCTACACCTGCGATCCCTAAGGCAACCAGCCCAATCCAGCCCCCTAGATAGATGATCCGTCCGATCGTGCCAACCACTGGACCGTGAGACCAAAAGGATCGATGTCGCATTAGGTGACGGTAGGGTAACCAGATCCACCGCAGCCATCCCCAGCGCTGATACTGGCGTGAGTAGGTATCCAGATCACCCGAAAACATTACGCCACTGAAGAGATAAGCCGATCCCACTGCTAACGCAACTGTGGAGTGACGACTGATCAAAACAGTGGCAGCAACAATTCCCGGTAACGTCCAAAGGGTGATTCGATCATGGAGGGAGCCAGCAGGCATAAGGCAGGTGGTTGAGCTGAATTTACCTCCTGTATTAAACCGAAGTTCATGATCAGAGGCTAATCTTCGGAGGCTAAGTAAACTCCTACCAACACCGTTGCCATACCTACGAGTGAGGTCGGTTCCCCAAACGCTCCCCAAGCCAGCCCTGCCGCAAACACCGGATCCAACAGCAACATCACAGACACCACCGTTGCTGACAGCATCTGCAGGCTGTAAGTTTGCAAGAACTGGCCGATCAACTGACAGCCAAAGGCTAAGCCAATCACAGCAGCCCAGCCCTGCACCGTTCCTGGGAACACCTGACCTTCGATCCAAGCAATCGGCAGTGAGAGCAACGCCACGATCCCACAAACCCAGTACAAAATCTCAACCGTTGAGGCTCCCCGGTGCCGCAACTTTTCCAGCATCACGATATAGATCGCCAGAAATAGAGCTGACAACAAGGCCAACCCATCTCCCAGCATGTGTCCCGCTTCCCAATCCACTGCCGTGATCCAAATCGCTCCCAGGATGGCAACCCCTGCACCGGAGAGATACTGGAACGAGACCCGCCGACCGGACAGTAAGGCGACAACCACAGCAAAGATCGGAACCGCATTGTGGAGTGTGCTGGAGTTGCCGACCCCTGTCATCAGCAATGACGCAGACCAGAAAACTTGGCAGGCCCAGAATGAGGTGGATGCCCCAATCAGGAGGGATAAGGAGTGGCGATGGGCTTGGAGCTCTTGCTTTCCAACCCAGAAACTCAAGGCGACAAACGAGATCAAGAAACGACAAAAAATGGTTGCTCCCGGACCCAGCCCTTGGTCTTCGCTGATACGGATTAAGATCCCTGCGGTCGATAAGATCACCACAGCCAAAAACATCACGGCTAAGTTGATCTGCTTTTCGGGTAAGCGGGGTAGCGGGATAAAGAATCGGGGGATGGCTTTCGTTGCGGGTATAGCTGGCATTGCATTTCCTTTCAACAGACCCACAAGGTATACTCCCCCCCAAGACTAGGGATCGTCAAGTGGGGAGGAGGAAGAGCTTTGATCGAGCTGATCAGAAATGTTCAACACTAACACTTTGGACCAAGTCCTCTGCTAGCCTGGGATCGCGGTCATGTTGACGGAGCAGAGATGTAACAATTTGTTGCTATTCTCCCTTGTCTCTGCCTCAGAAAAGGTTGAATTGCTCAGTAAAACTCGGATTTTCTCAGAGAAATTGCAACCTGCCGCAACCTATCAACATGATCTTAAACAAGTGTTAACGCAACCCCCTGCATTTATCCTTACCTACCCTGTCCCTGCTTATGCCCCTGATCGAAATCAATGGGATCCCTCACTACGTCCAGTGGATCACAGATGCCAGCCAGTCTGTGGGGTCTGATCCGCAGCCGATTGATCATGATGATACCCGATTTGGATCCCCAGATCCGACAAATCGCAAGCCGGTCATGCTTTTTGTGCATGGTTGGGGCGGATCGGCCCGCTACTGGGAATCAACGGCCCAAGCGTTACGGGATCGCTACGACTGTCTGCTTTACGATCTGCGCGGATTTGGGCGCACCCCTGCACGAGCGCTCCCTACCGATCCTCTCTATCGCAATCCCCGTGATCCGATCTATCGGTTGGAGGTGTACGCTCAGGAGCTGGGGGAGTTACTGGATCGGTTGGAGCTGGAACGCGTGACGATCAATGCCCACTCTATGGGAGCGTCAATTGCAACCTTGTTTGCCGCAGCTCAATCCGATCGGGTGGAACGATTGATCCTGACCTGCAGTGGCATCTTTGATTATGATCCTGTGATTTTCAAAACCTTTCATCAAGCGAGTCGAGTGGTAGTGAGTTTGCGGCCTCGATGGTTACAACAGATCCCTGGCATGGACCGCCTCTTCATGGCTCGGTTTGTCTATAAGCCCTTGCCAACACCGATCAGCCAAGCGTTTCTAGCTGACTATCTGCAGGCTGATCACGTCACAATTCTAGGCACTGTTTATACCTCAGTCAGTCAAGAAGCCAGTGAAACCATCCCAGCAGCCTTCAAAGCCTTACAAACTCCAACCCTTCTGATCTCAGGGGCAAAAGACATCATCATTCCAGCGGAACTAGGGCGTCGCGCAGCCAGTCTAAACCCTTTAACTCAGTTTGCCGAGATCCCCAACACCGCTCATTTCCCTATGTTGGAAGATCCGGATACGTATCTGTCTATTCTGGATCAGTTCCTAACCTAAAGCCCTTCTCATGAATCTGATCGGGACGTTTTTCTCGTGCATCTGATCAGGTTGATCCCGATTTCACCCCCCTAACCCGTTCAATACCGTCTCACCCTTCAAGGATCCTGATGATGAACCCGATCGAGTTCCCGATCGATATGCAACCCCTTGTCAAACCCGATCAGGCCCGATCGAGCTCACCCTCAGTCTGGAGGCGAGTCGGTTGGGGATCGTTGGTGATCGCACTGCTCAATCTAGGCTGCCAAAGTCAGATATCTCCTGCCGAAGCACTGGGCTTAAATACGTATTGCCAATTGCCCCCCGACCAGGTTGCGATCCAGACCCAATTACGTCAACAATCCCTCAGCTCTGATGCTGCATGGGCTGACTATACGCAAATGATCGCAGAACACCGATCGGCCCTAGAGCAATGTCGGCAATCGCGCTGGCCCCAGATCCAAGCCATCTGGCTCCGACTGTATCCTTGTGATGCCGATCCAGGCGTTATAGACAAAGTGTTTGATCGGATTATGAGCTTGGGCTACAACCGAGTGTTTATCGAAGCGTTCTACGATGGCCGCTCGATCTTGCCGTCCAATACTACCCCTTGGCCTAGCCTTAACCCCGATCAGGATCTCTTGGCTCTCGCGCTCACTGCTGCCCGCCGCCGAGGGATCAGTGCTTATGCCTGGATGTTCTCCTTGAATTTTGGCTACAGCTACGGCCAACTGCCCGATCGACAGATCACTCTGGCCCGTAACGGTAATGGGGATACCAGTATTCCCGATCTGACAACGATTGACCTAGAAGCTTTAGCTGGACCTGATCAGGTTTTTGTTGATCCATTCCATCCTCAATCCCGACAAGACTATTTGAACTTACTGAATTTGATCCTGCAACGACAGCCCGACGGAGTATTATTCGACTACATTCGCTATCCACGCGGAAGTGGCGCGGCCTCCGTAGCGGATACTGTGTCCGATCTTTGGATCCATGCAGAGGCATCCCGTCAGGAATTCATCAATTTAGGTTTAAATCCGTCTGGACAATTTCTCTTGCAGCAATATCTCAATCAGGGTTATGTCACCGTTAACGATCTTCTCCGGATCGATCGAGAGTTTGGCGGTGTTCCTCCCCGTTGGCGGCAACCGGGTCAACCTGTTCCCCAAGGGAGTCCGGATCGTTCTGCTCAGTTGCAACAGACAACCGTTCAAGCCGAGTTACAGAGAGATGGAGTTCAGGGAGACGGATCCGTAGTCTCTAGCTCTAGCTCGATCCCTACGTCTGGATCGGTTCCGGAGTCGCCTTCGATCCTGTCGTCTCCT
>CAZONZ010000083.1:9777-12627 GCA_964581005.1 uncultured bacterium | reverse complement strand
GATCATCCAAAGCGTAAGTACGGAAGTCAGCGAGACAACCTTGACGATCCTCGCCTCCCTCGAAGCCGAAGCCGGGATCGCATTGATTCAAGCGGAGTGCGAAGGCGAAACCACCTCCTTTGGATCCACCTTCTTCCCAGAAGAGTTGGGCTGTATCATTCCTGAAGACACCTGCATTCCTGAGGAGGATCCTGACTGTGAAGAGCTTGAAGAAGAGATTGAACCTGTCTGCGCGATCGGGATCTCATTCCCCGTGACAGGTCTCTCAGGCCAATTCCTTTGCACCCTCACCATTTTCGATACGCTCAATCTTAGTGACAGCCGCGAGATCCCGGTGACTTTGTTCGGTGGTTCTAGCCCCTGAGTATAGGTAATCGGTACTGAGGATCTACGGTCCAGGAAACTCAAGTTGAGTGGTTGCCAAAAAGTTATCCAAATGAATAGGTGGCTTTGTAAACCATTCAAAAAAGATCCCAATGTAAGGCTCCAGATCGGGTTCAACGTAATAGAAATTCTCCCCTCGATCGGTAAACTCCCAAAAGTCAGATCGGGTGAGGTGCAGCTCATCTCGAATAATATTCAGGCGCGTTTGGGGTTCATCTTGCATGTCTTTGTAGATTAGATAAGCTAGCCGCTCGAATCCATTTTTGAGATAATAGGCAGCCAGTTTTACCTGGGATTTTCGGATCCCCCGCAGCGTATTCTCCTGTTGCTCACTCTCTGGATCTTGATCGATCTTGAGCAAAATTTGCAGAACTTCTCCACTAATGTCGGATTGGCGTTTGCAACAGGTCTGAGCCAACAGCCCTAGATCGAAGGCAAAGGTTTCTGAGAGGAAGAAGAGACCTGCTTTGTAGGCGATCAGGCTGTAATAGCGGAAATATTGAGCGATCTCAAGCGTTACAGCATCTTTGTAATACTCCAGGGCGTGCTCAGCCACCATGCGATATTGCTTGAGGATGTTGTAGCCAGTCCGAACATCACGAGTGTTCAAGACGGCTCTCAGATAGGTATTGAAAAACTTAATCCCTAAATCAACCAGATCTGGCTTATTCATGGATAAACCCCGTTCTGTGATCTCGCGTGTATTAATAGCAATCACATAGCACGCTTCTCGAAACTCGTTTAAGGAATCGGTGAAGATCGCCTGATATTGTCGAAAGATCTTGAGTTCCAACCAGATCTGCTGCGTTTCAATCTGTCGCAGTTTCATCGTATCAACTGAAACGAAGTCAGGATCTCGAATAATCGGTTGAGTCAGGAGAAACCAATACGGAGGTAGTTTATGTTTATAAGTTGCATAAAATAGAGCAAAGGCTTTCAGGCTATCTAAGGCATCCAACATGATCGGACTTTCCCGTTGCCGAATCGCACTAGTCGCAATTCCCTTAATCTCATCTAACGCAGACAGGCACTGATCATGAGCACTTTGAATCTGAGCCTGGACATGGGCGCTAGAGAATGCCTGGATCACAGACTGACGGATCTGTTGCTCAATTTTGTCGATGATCGAGGTTGGGGTTAGAAAGTTGAAGACAAAGATGAAATAGGGGATCAGCAGGACAAAGGCCAGTGTCCCCAGAACTAGATTCAGCACAACTAAAGCAAGCGGCTCAGCAATGTAGCTAAAGACCAGCGTCGTCCACACACTGATCAAGTTAGCCAGGATCAAGAAGGAGACAATAATAAAATTGGTTCGCTCCCGCAAAAATAACTCGGTAACTTTAGGGGTAAATCGATCAGCACTCAGCTGCACCACGATCGCTACCACCGACACGGTAAATCCCAACACTCCAGCCAACACCTCTGCCAGCGTGCCAACAAACCCCTGAAGAGCATCCTGATCCCTAACCGAAGCTGAAGGACTCAGCCAAATCCAGCCAGCCCCTAAACTCTGGAACCCGATCACTAGTAATAGCCCAATCGCCAAAATCCAACCATTGACTGGGATCTTGCGAGTCCAGGTGAGATTGATCCGGATCTCTTCTGCCGATTTCACGCTGATCCCTCCGGGCACTGACAATGCTGCATGGTAGCCTGATCCTCATCCTCAAAGTTGTTAAGACGATCACTACAAGTTAACGGCAGACAAGCCCAATTGATCCAGAATAAACGCATATTCAAAGGCGATCTCTTTCAACTGTTCGTAGCGCCCTGAAGCTCCTCCATGCCCAGCTCCCATATTCGTTTTTAGCAGCAGCACATTGGAATCGGTTTTCAGATCTCGCAGTTTAGCAGTCCATTTCGCTGGTTCCCAATACTTCACTCGTGAATCATTTAAGCTTGCCATGATCAAGATATGGGGATACGCTTGAGCCCTGACATTATCGTAAGGCGAATACGCTTTCATGTAGTGATAATAAACTGGGTCAGTTGGATCACCCCATTCTTCCCATTCCGTTGCAGACAGCGGCAATGAGGTATCGAGTATCGTTGTTAGAACATCGACAAAGGGAACGTCAGCCACAACAACCTTGAAAAGATCCGGGCGCTGATTGATCACTGCTCCCATCAATAATCCTCCAGCACTTCCACCTGTGATCGCTAATTGTTCAGCGGTTGTCCATCCTGTCTTGATCAAATGTTCTGCACAAGCGATGAAGTCAGTAAAGGTATTTTGTTTAGCTAAGAATTTGCCTGCTTCATACCAGGGTCGCCCTAACTCCGATCCCCCACGCACATGGGCCATCGCAACCGTTACCCCTCGCTCTAAAAGCGATAGTCGATTGGACGAAAACACCACTGGATAGGAGATCCCGTAAGATCCATATCCTATCAATAACAGTGGGCCGGGATGAGGCTGATCCGTTCGAGTCACTAACGAGATGGGGATCTGTGTGCCATCCGGAG
>CAZONZ010000083.1:0-9677 GCA_964581005.1 uncultured bacterium | reverse complement strand
TCCACTTTGGTATAGAAAATAGTGGAGTGATCCGTTGCCCAGGCAATTGAGTCGTAGGTTCCTGGAATGGATTCTGGAAACCGTTCAAAGGTATTGAGATCGAGGAAGAAGAGTTCGTATTGCTCAGCTCCTGTAGTGTCAACGGAGTAGGCTAGGATCTGGTGATTTAAACTGATCCCAAGCGTTCCTACACTGAAATACTCATGTCCTGCGGCTAACAGGTTCTCATCCAACAGGATCACTTCCGGCGCAGTCAAACTCCCTTGTTTACGGCAGTGGATCGGGTAGGCTAAGCCTGTTTCTGTCCGCAGGTAATAGTAATAGTCACCATAGCGATAGGGAACGGAGAGATCGGTCTCTTTGATCCGACCCAACATTTCTTGATAGAGACGAGCTTGCAGATCGTTGGTGTGCTGAGTCATGGCTTCGGTATAAGCATTCTCAGCTTCTAAGTAATCGATCACATCCGGATGGTTCAGATCCCGTAGCCAAAAATAAGGATCAATTCGCTGATCACCATGATGAGTGAGTGTCTTCGGAATTTTGGGTGCGATCGGGGGAGTTGGCTGGGAAGTCATTGATACAGGTGTGGTACGGATTGATACGGATTGATACAAATGGGTGCGTGGGGTTAGAGCGTGATCAGGGTGGACCTGTGGCTCGAACAAGGGATGACTGAGTAGGGTTGACAGGACTAAAGCATCTCAAGACAATAGATCTGAGCTATCAATTGCTCAAGTTTGCACAAAATGTGCGGAACTTCGTAAGGGTCGGATCGAGTCTGATGGATTGAGAGTCTGATGGATCGAGACGATCTTTGGAGGAAGAAGCGCTAGGGAGTGCTGGCAAGCTGAGCTCCCAACTGATCAACCAGGTTCAAGCTGCTAGATCCTTGGTGCATCATCATTATAGAGACTATTGAGCCAACTGCTCAGGATTCGAGGTGATGCCATTTAGGTGCTGAGATTGTGGAGACCCTGCCGGAGGCACAATGTATGGTATCCCCTCGCGTTCCCAACCCCCCCCCCAAACCTGTTGGATCCTTTCCTGCCTTTGTCCAGGCTCAGCACGCGAAAAATGATCCCGAAGTCCAGGCTAAATTGCCGTTAGGACAACGTCTGCTCAATGCCGGACTGATCACCACGAGCCAGCTAGCCCAAGCTCTGCGGGAACAACAGCAAAATCGACTCAAGCTGGGCGAGGTCTGTTTAGAACATGGCTGGATCAAGCCGGAAGATCTCTACAAACTCACCGCCAGCCGAGATCTAGCCTTGGGTGAGATCCTGGTCTTGTTGGGATTGATCGAATTTCCCCAGTTGCGGGTAGCCCTGATCCAACAACGTCGCTACAACCGACCTCTGGGTGAGATCCTGGTCTGGAAAGGATGGCTCACCCAAGAACTGCTGGAACAGGTGTTGCACATTCAAGCCTACTTGCGGCAGCTAGAGTCGGACAATGCTTGGGAAGCTTGGCAGTCCAATGAAGTGTCTGAGATCCTCAGTTCCGAGGAAAGCCCTGTAGAGACAGAAGCCAGTCAGCTCTCAGCGGATCCATCTGCAGTTGCTGTGCCACCCCATCTGATGGGATCTGAAGCCTGGGCATCCAACGGGACTGGATCTGAGGATGAATCTGCCTCTGAAGGTTTTTCTCAGGATCAAGCAGATCCTCAGGTTGTTGCCGAAATCTCCGGAGCCCATCGAGCTGATCCCTTTGCAACCCTTTCTGCCAACCTGTCGGCTTTATCGCAGCGGCTAAAGCCATCGCAAGACTCCTCGCAAGCTTCAATGGATCCAAGGGCTCGAATGGATCAAGCTGATCCGGGCGCTGATCCAGGGGTTGAAGCTAGCCTTTCTCAGCCAGACGAATCTGCAGATTGGCAACTGTTTGAACCGCTCGAACCCTATTCAACGTCCCACGATCACACGGACCTGGATGCGATAGAAGCTGCTGAGGATCCCCAGAGTCGGATCGCGTTTTTGGAATATCAGCTGCAAGTCCAACATCAGGAATGGGAAGCCTACGCGGAATCGATGCAGCAACAGATCGCGGCCTACCATATTTATTATGGAGAACGGATTGAGGAATTAGAAACAACAGTTGCTCAACAAACCGAGCAGTATGAAGCAACCACGTTGGCCGATGAGCTGGAAAAACAGCAACTTCATCTCCAAGTCCAACAGCTTGAAGGAGAAGTCCGACGATCTCAGGCCCAGATCCGGCAACAAGCCACCAAACTGGAGGCACAAGCCACAGAATTGGATAAAAATCGGGCTGACAATGCTCGCCTCCGCACCGACTTGATCGATGCCCAGAGCCAAGTCTACACCTTAGAACAAGCTCTTCAGTCTGAGCGTGCAGAAACCCAGCGCCTTGCCCACCAACTCGCTAGACAACAATCCTCAGATCCCAACTCACAAACTCCGCCCCCGATCCTTGATCCACACGCTCCTCCCAACACTCAGCCTCCAACGACACCAGCCTTAGATGGGCCAACCACCTTACCCGATCCTCAAATCTATCGAGCTTTTCAGGGATCCCAAGCTTCCACCTCGAATACGCCCGTGACCTTACCCGATCCGCAAACCTATCCCCATTCCACCTCAGAATCGGGCTCACAGCCCCAGCCCCCATCTCCTCCAACTCTCCCGGATCCTCAATCGCTGCCTGTCAATCACTCTCCCTCCAATCGAGAGACGATAGGGCTAACCCCGATCCGTTTGCCTCAACCCAACTCAGCTCTTTCCGGTCAATCGACCGCCTCAACCCAGTTCCGATCCACAGATCCTGGTGAGATTGATGGGCTGAAACAGGAGGACGCCACAGCCCAGACGGCGATCTTGACTCCGTGGGCTCGAAATCTTCTATTCCAACTCCAAGACGCGGATCTGCTCAGTGAGGCAGAGATCGATACGATTGTGGAAACCTTGCACACTCAGGAAGGCAAGCTCACTCAGGTTCTGTTTAGTCAAACAACCTTGAAGCCTGCCACGATCAAGTTTTTCAGTGAAAATGGCAAATCAGCTCAGCAAGCAGGATGTCAAAGCTTGGGGGACTTTTTGCGAGCAGCAGGTTTAGTCACTGACGATCAACTGCAAGACATCTTAAACTCTGCCCAGTGGGGACACCGCCTCGGAGATCTTCTGGTCGATCGAGGGATTCTGAAACCAGCCACAGTGGACTATTTCCTCCGGCGTTTTGCTAGGCTCAACTCTGATTTGATCTGATCGGATCTTTAGGCTCGAATCTTTAGGATCGGATCTTGAAATTGGGTCTTTTGATCGGATCGAATGTCTTCAGATGTCTTCAGATGTCTTCAGAATATCTTCAGATGTCTTCAGATTGGATCTCAACTCCGATCAACCGTGCTGACTCTGATCCAGACAGGGCAACTCACAGCTTGTTGAACGGGGGATGAGCTTGAAGTCTATGTATCATGATCCCTGAATTGCAGCCAGTTGAGCTTCAAGGTCTTGGATCCGGGCTTGGAGGGGAGCCATCATTTCCGCGACTTGAGCTTCAGAATATTTGCGAGGGATGTGTTGAGGACAGTTCCAATCCCAGGCTTCGACCTCGATCACGATGGCACGCTGAGCCTCAGCCTCATAGCCAGGGATCCGCAGTTGCTCAACCAGATCAGGGCGATCATATTCTACCTTGGCCCGTCCCCAAATCTTGAGGCGGCGGCGGTTGGGGTAGTCCATCAGAAATAGGAAGGTCCGATCGTTGTCGGCTAAATTCCCGATGCTCAAATACTGACAATTTCCCCCAAAGTCGGCAAACCCTAAGGTCTTGTCATCCAGCACCTTCAAGAATCCGATCGGCCCACCTCGAAATTGGATGTAAGGCCAACCCTGACTGTTGACCGTGCCCATGTAGAAGCTATCTCGCGCTTCGATAAATTCAACCAGACGAGGGATCAGCGTATCGTTTTCAGGACCACTTTCTTCCATCCGGGTATACATCTCCCGCGATCCATATTTTTCCTGGATAGCCTTGACGGTGGGGGTAAAGGCGAGCTGTGTGAATTTGCGTGGCATGAGCGATCCTTGCTAGAGAAAACAGGTGATCAAGACAACATGATTTAATGCAACCGAGCTGGGTTGGGCGCTTCCACTGGACACTTCAACCAAAAATGTTAATTGGGTGCTTCAATGTTGCGCATACCGATGAATCCTGGTAAATGCTTCACCCGATCGATCCAGGCCAAGACATGAGGATAACTGTCCAGAGCAATCTCACCATCGGGAGCCAGGGCAACGTAAGGGAAGACAGCAACATCTGCGATCGTCGGTCGATCCAATTCCAGCCAGCTTCGATCACTCAGATGAGCATCCAACTGCTTCAGGATCAGAGTGGCTTTTTCCGTGGCTCGCTCAATATTAATTGCTTTAGAGCCAAACAGGTGGTAGAGACGTGCATTTTCCGGTCCCTGACGGATCTCGCCAGCTGTGGTGGAAAGCCAGCGCACGACCCGACTCAAGGAGATCGCATCTGTAGGCAGCCAGGACTCACCGCCGTACTGTCGCGCTAGATACACCAGGATCGCTTGGGCATCTTGCAGCATCAACTCCCCATCGACTAGGGCAGGGACTTGGCCAAAGGGGTTGATCGCTAGATACGGTGGCTGCTTGTGTTCTCCCTTCATCAGATCAACAAAGGTGTACTCGTAGTCCAGCTTCAGGAGCTTCAGCAAGAGCCGGACCTTGTAGGCGTTTCCAGACAGGTCATGGCCGTACAGTTTGATCATGAAAAATCTCCAACATCAACAGGCGAATAGGTGACAGAACTAGGCTTCAACAGAACCGATCCGATGCCCTAAGTGAACTGGAACAGGGGTGGAATGGAATTCGATCATTGGATCTGCAACCGAGCTTAGGCAGCAGCAAAGCTTTCTTCCTTAACCCCGATCAAGTTTGCATCAATGAGCAACACTCTCTAACCATTCTTTAGACAGGGAAATGCTTCGTTTCTTGCGAGTGATGATCCCTTCGACTTCAAGCCGAGCCAGCAATCGGATGTAACCGAACCATTTCCTCGGATATATTCTGAATTAATCTAGCCAGGTCTAAAGACTCCATAACACCTCACGACAATACCCAGGTACAGCACGCTGCAATATTAGCTCCTAACAGACTAGCTTAACCCATCCGAGACCCTATCCCCCTCTCCGTAGATCTGCGGCTTAGCCAGGATCTGATCTATTTGAGCATTCCAATCGGAGCAACCTAAAATAATTCTTTAGATCCCTAAACAACAGCTGGATAGCCTTGCACCTGATCATTCCAAATAGTTATGAAGTTAAGTGCTGGCATTTATAGAAGCATTAAGAAGTTTAACGATGGATCTCCTTTCCAACACGGTTGCTCTCTCGCGGATCCAATTTGCCTTGACCGCGATCTTTCACATGCTCTGGCCGATTCTCACCACTGGCATGGCGATCTTTCTCGTCGTTGTCGAGGGATTATGGTTGAAAACTCGTAATCCAGACTACTATCGTCATGCCCGTTTCTGGGCCAAGATCTACGTCCTCAACTTTGGGATCGGCGTTGCCTCAGGCTTGCCAATGGCCTTCCAGTTTGGGATGAATTGGGCTCCTTTTTCAGAAGCTGTGGGCGATTTTTTTGGATCCGTGCTGGGTTTTGAAGCAACGATGGCCTTCATGCTCGAAGCCAGCTTTCTCGGTATCATGCTGTTTGGCTGGGATCGGGTTCCACCTGTAGCTCACTACATTTCCACAATCCTGGTTGCCTTTGGTGCCAATCTCTCCACGTTTTGGATCTTGTCAGCGAATTCCTGGTTACAAACTCCTGCAGGTGGCGAATTTATTGATGGCAAGTTTATTGTCCATGACTTTTTTCAGGCCATCTTCAATCCCTTCATGATCAACAGTTTTTCGCACATGTTCCTGGCCACGTTGGAAACCTCGCTATTTGTGATCGGAGGCATCAGTGCCTGGTATCTCTTGAACCAGCGTCACACAGGATTTTTTAGCCGATCCCTCAAAATTGTGCTGGTGCTGGCCATTGTGGTTGCCCCTCTGCAGATCTTTGTAGGCCATTTGAGTGCTGAGCAAGTTTATCATCGTCAGCCTTCTAAGCTTGCTGCTATGGAAGCTCAATGGGAAACGATCCCAGCCGATCAGACCGCTGGCTGGAGTGTACTCGCTTTGCCCAATGATCAATCTGAGAAAAATGATTTTGAGATCAAAGTTCCCCAGGCCCTTGGTTATTTGCTAGAGCTGAAACCTAAGTTATCTGAACCTGTGTTAGGACTCAAAACCTGGGAATCCGAAAATCGGCCTCATATGGTTGGTTTGATTTATTATTCGTTTCGGATCATGATCGCTATTGGCATGTTTTTTGGAGCGTTGATGCTGGGCAGTGTGGTGCAATGGATCCGAGGTAAGTTATCCGAGACTGACATCGATCAGCAGAAATGGTTATTGCGAGCCTGGGTTTTTGCGGCACCACTCGGTTACATTGCCGTTGAATCGGGTTGGATCGTTCGTTGTGTGGGACGACAGCCTTGGACTGTTTATGGTGAGATCCGGACCGTTGATGCTGCTTCCAATCTCCCTGCAGCTGAAGTGCTGACATCGTTAGTTGGTATTACCAGCATCTATCTGATCTTTTTGGGATCAGCTCTCTACTTTGGCAGTCGGATCATTCGCAAAGGTCCCAATTTAGATCTGCCTCTACCTCAGTGGACTGGGGAACTCGATCAAGCTTTTGCACCGATGCAACCTGAGCTGGATCGACGCCCTGTAGAAGCTCAGCAGTAGTCAAGAGCAGTCAATTAGGGACATTTAGGCCAAACGGATGGAGAATGGAGATTGATCAGATCAAACGTGGTCAGGCTCGATCCTCCATCAGAAACCGATCAGAGATTCATCAGCCATGCATAGGAGCTTGATCTAATGGAATCCATTGAGCACTTTTTGCCTCAGCTCTGGTTTTTTATCCTAGGCTTGTTTTTGTTCCTCTATATCTTGCTTGACGGCTTTGATCTAGGGGTGGGGATCTTGTCGCTAACGGCTTCATCTGAAGAGCGTCGCAGTATTTTGATGACTAGTTTGGGCAATGTTTGGGATGCCAATGAAACATGGTTAGTGTTAATGGGTGGATCTCTATTTGGGGCCTTTCCGCTTGCATATGGAACAGTTTTGAATGCACTCTATTTACCTGCTGTGATCATGGTTGTAGGCTTACTATTTCGAGCCGTTTCCTTTGAGTTTCGGGAAAATGCTGACAACAAGTTGATCTGGAACATTGCCTTTGGGATCGGCAGTTTTCTCGCAGCGCTAGGCCAGGGATTTGCCCTTGGAGCAGTGTTTGAAGGGATCAAAGTTGATGCAGCAGGACATTTTGCTGGAGGTGTGTTTGATTGGTTAACCTGGCGCTCATTCTTAGTTGCCCTGACGTTGATCCAAGCCTATGTTTTAGTGGGATCGACATATCTGATCACGAAAACAACGGGAGATCTGCAATCTACCCACTTTAAGACAGCTACAATTGCCAGCTGGACAACCTTTGCAGGTGCAGTTTTTATCACGATCACAGCCCCTATTTTCTCAGCTGAGATCCGAGCTCGCTTGTTTGAACCACCCCAGTTGTATATCTTTGGGTTGATTCCAATTTTAGGAGTTACCTTGGTTACTTTGTTGCTACGGAGCTTGAATCAGCGCCAGGAGAATGCTCCATTTATCTGGACTGTTTTACTGTTTTTCCTCTCTTTTATAGGGTTAGGGTTTCTGATCTTTCCTTATATTATCCCTCCCTATGTCACGATCTATGAAGCAGCAGCTTCACCTGGATCGCTTGTGTTCATGATTATTTTTATTGGCTTTTTGATTCCGATCATTCTTGCCTATACTCTCTATAACTACGTTGTGTTTCGTGGCAAGATCACGACTGAATCATCTGCTGCTTATAGTGGGGAATAGAGAAGTGTATGATTGCCAATCCTGATCATCGACCTATGATGACCCCTCAGCAGTATCTCGAATGGGAATTTGTGCAGCCGCTTCGCTATGAGTACATTGATGGTGAAGTTGTTGCAATGACTGGAGGGACGATTCCTCATAATCAGGTCAGTGTCAATTTTGTAGCTCTATTAAAAGCTCATTTACGAGGGAAAGGATGTAAGATCTTGTCAGGTGATGCTAAGATTGCCGTCTCCGAGGATGGGCCGTTTTATTATGCCGATGTTTCGGTAGCCTGTGATCAGCGTGATCGGAGTGCCTATGCTTATATCCGTTATCCCTGTTTGATCACAGAGGTGCTCTCTCCTAGTACTGAAGCCTTTGATCGGGGTCAAAAATTTCGTCATTACCGCCAAATTGAAACGTTACGCGAGTATCTCTTAATTGATCCGGAGCACATGAGTTTGGAATATTATCGCCTGAATAAGCAAGGTCATTGGGAGTTGTTTGAGTATTCAGATACTCATGTCACCTATCAAGATCCTGAGTATCATGTAGTTTTAGAAAGTGTTAACTTAAGTTTTCCAATTTCTCTCCTTTATGAGGATATTGATCTCCCTAGCAGGCTAGAAAACGGATCAAATTGACGAGGATCCTCTAACAATATTGATTATCTCTCGATCATCCTATTCACCGGGCAGCTTGGCTAATTCCGGTTATGGTAGAAAAAGATCCATCGGATCAACTGGACTAGCTTGGAGGTGTATGGATGCGCAAGCGTGTTACTCTGGTGTTTACCCGCGATATGGTTCATATTCCGATTACCTATCGCCTTGCTAAAGACTTTGATGTAGCTGCCAATATTGTTCGGGCTAGAGTGGCTCCGGACGAGGTGGGAACTCTGGTTATTGAGCTATCCGGCGACATCGATCAGGTTGAGGCTAGCTTGGATTGGGCTCGATCACAGGGAATTGAAGTTTATGATCGCAGCCGTGAAATTCAAATTGATAGTGATCGTTGTGTCGATTGTGGATTATGTACAGGAGTCTGCCCAACCGAAGCGCTGCGGATCCATGCCCCAACGTGGAGACTTGAATTTTTGCGGAATCGTTGCGTTATGTGTGAACAATGTATTCCTACCTGTCCAGTCCAGGCGATCAGTGCCAGCTTGTGAATTTCCTAGGTGTCTCTCAGGTTGGCCTCAGGATCTTTACGGGCAACAGGTTTAAGATCATGACAGGTTTAGGATCAAACCCATTAGGAGAGTTAGCTGAATGGATAAGCGCTCACGTCGTCAAGCCCTCAGCCTCAGTAGTTTAGGGATCATGAGTTTGATAACTGGATTCGTGGGTACTCGCCCAAGTCACGCCGTAGATCGAGGTGATCGCCTGCCTGAATTTCAAGGAATTGAGACCTGGTTGAATAGTGAACCCCTCAGCTTGGCCGATCTGCAGGGCAAGGTTGTAGGAGTTCAATTCTGGACCCTTGGGTGCATCAACAGCCAACGGACTCTTCCCCATACAACGGCTCTATACAGCAAATATAAAGATCAAGGTTTTGTCTTAGTGGGTGTACATACGCCTGAGTTTCCCTATGAGCATGAGATCAACAATATTGAAGCGGCGATCGAGCACTATGGGATTGAATACCCTGTCGCCGTAGACAATGAATTCAAAACCTGGCGAGCCTACAACAACCGTTACTGGCCCCATCTCTTTGTGGCAGGCCGATCGGGTCGCATCGCATTTCATCGGAT
>CAZONZ010000082.1:0-12713 GCA_964581005.1 uncultured bacterium | reverse complement strand
CGTTGGTCTCCCTGTGAAACGAGAATCCCCGGACTTCAGGACGGAGAGCGTCAAATTCTCTAAAGATAAGGTCGTTATCAGAAATTCTGGACAGAGATGTAGGATGACCAAGAAGCCTTCGAGCCTATTCTGTCCTTGATCCTGTTCCTGTTCTACTCGTCTCTCCCCCAATCTGAGTTATGACTGCTACCCCTCATGCTTCTAGCCCCTTGCCAACTCGCTTGAGTGTTCGCCTGATCAATGCCCTCCTTTCGATTAAACCCCTAGCGCAGTTTGCCAAACATCAGGCCCGATCCATGATGATCAAACGGGCTAGCACCATCGGCGTAGACTGGATTGCCGAAGCCAAAGCGCTACAAGCTGCTGGACTTGAAGCGGAATTAGAACAGATCCAAGATCCTAACCTGACCTACCCTGACTACTATTTGCGCCCCTTCCACGCCTACGAACAGGGTAATCTCAGCTGGGACTCTGCTACCGAAGTTGAAGTTGCCGCTTACGCCGTCCACGCCCGGATCTGGCCTGACACCGGAGCCGAAGGAGATGCCCGCCTGCGCCAGAGCTATCACCAGGTGCTCCAAAACCAGCTCCCGACTCCTCCCACCACGATCCTGGATCTGGCTTGCAGCGTTGGCATGAGCACCTTTGCCCTGCACACCACTTACCCCAATGCTGATCTGACAGGTCTGGATCTCTCCCCCTACTTCCTGGCTGTAGCCCACCACCGCAGCCGTCAAAACCAGATCCCTGTGCGCTGGATCCACGCCCCCGCCGAATCTACTGGACTCACAGATCAGTCCTTTGATCTGGTGTCAGCCTGTCTTCTCTTCCATGAACTACCTCAAGACACGGCTCACCAAATCTTGCAAGAAGCCCGACGCTTACTCAAACCTGGAGGTTATTTGGCCATCATGGACATGAATCCCCAGTCCTCGGTCTACGCAACAATGTCTCCTGCCATCTTGACTCTGCTCAAAAGCACGGAGCCTTACTTGGATCAATATTTCAACCTCGATCTCGAACAGGCTATCCAAGCTGCAGGGTTTGATCGCCCCAGCCTAAGCCTCAATAGCCCCCGTCATCGCGTCTTGATCGCTCGCGCCGCTTAGGATCCTCAACTGATCAGCCCCTACGCATTCAAACCTAATGGGAATGAGTCTTCTTGGCCGAATCACATTAGATGTAGTGTTATCAAAGTCTTGATCCTCAGCAGTTAACCCTGTATATAGTAGTCTTAGGGAGTCTTCTTTAGCCGAAGTGCCCTAAGCTTATCCTGTTTCGCGGTGAGTATCGCGCTCTTGCCTATCGACATTTGCCAGATCGGTGACTTAGCCTGACTGCGAGAGACGGGAACGCCCCCACAATCACCACCCAATTACCCGATGTGAGCGGCAATATGCCAGGAGTTCAGATGAAGCCTATTCAGCAGATCAGTTTACTTGGAATCCTGTGGGGTCTGGCATGGGGAGGCATGTTACCTCCACTGACAACAGCTCAAGCCCAAACCCCACCAGAGAACGCCCAACCCGCTCAACCCGCAGCCCCGGCTGAAGAATCTGGCCCTATGAGTGTGGATCAGGTAGCTGAGCGCCTCAGTATTGTTCCTGTCTTCACGATTGTTTCCCAAGATGGCACCCCCATTCTGGCCAACTTTGAGCAAGACGGACAACGGGTTCAAATTGCCAACTTCTGGCTGGATCAAGCTCAAGCCGAGCAAACCATTCAGCAGATCCAATCGACGAACCCTGAAATTGCCTCCCAAGCATTGGTGATGCCGATGTCATTGGGATATGCCTATCAGCTGGCTGAGCGAGAAGAAAATGCTGAGGATATTGTCTTTCAGATCCTGCCCCGCCAATCGGACCTCAATATCGCGGTTGAGATCGTCAAACAAAATGGCGAAGAAGCATCGGTCGATACGTTCCCTGGTGTCCCTCTGTTCTATGGCGTATCCGATCAAGGATTGCTCACCATTGAGAAAGATGGGGTTGAAGTGGTTCCTTTCTTCTTCGATCGTCAAGATCTAGGGGAAACGCTGACACGAGCCTCCGCCAACGACCCAGGGTTGACCCAACAAACACGAGTGGAAGTTACCACCCTGGAACAAGTTCTCGATTCCATGCGGGATGCTGCAGCCCAATCTGATGTCTATAAGATCGCCTTTGTGCCTGCCCGCGAGGCCCTACAATCAGCGATCCAGCTGCAGCAACAAGTCCAAGGCCAAGCGCCAGCCGCCCCTGGTTCGAACGTTGCTGATCCAGCAGCTCCTGTAGATCCTGCGGCTCCCGTTGCTCCTGCAGCTCCTGTTGCTCCTGCAGCTCCGGCTCAGTAATCAAGTTCATCAGTCATCGAATTCAAGATTTCCTTTGCTGAACTCCTAAATCCGTGCTCTCAGAGCCCACAATCTCTGATCCCATTGTCTCAGCAGGTTCAGATCCACCGCTTGATCTGGATCTGCTTTTGGCTTGGCGAGATCATGCCTATCAAGAGGCTCAGGCAGCTGGCATTGAGCGAATTGAAGTGGACTGGTTGCTAGAGCAGGTTCTAAGTTGGAGCAAGCTCGATCAAGTCTTGCAGCGATCTCCTTCATCTAAACCTGTTTCAAAAGCTGACCTAGAGCGCTTGGATCAACTATGGCAGCGGCGATCTCAGGATCGTTGTCCTATTCAGTATCTTGTGGGATGGACCCACTGGCGCGAGATCTGGCTAGAGGTAACTCCTGCAGTGTTGATCCCTCGCCCCGAAACCGAATTACTGATCGAGATTGCTCGCAGCTGGTGGCAAACAGCACGATCATCCAGACCCTTCAATTCATATCCGGCTGATTCTGTCTGGGTCGATCTGGGTACAGGCAGTGGAGCCATTGCCATTGGGCTAGCGGACGCGATCCCAGCCCTCCAGCTTGTAGGTGTGGATCTCAGTGCTGAAGCTCTGGCCGTTGCCCAAAAGAATGTTGAACGATTGGGGCTAACCCACCAGATCCAGTTACTCCAAGGAGATTGGTTTGAAGCGTTAGCAGCTTATCGAGGCCGGATCCAAGCCATGATCGCCAACCCGCCCTATATTCCGTCTGATCAAATCGATCAGCTTCAACCTGAAGTTAGGCGACATGAACCCCGACTTGCCTTAGAAGGGGGAGCTTCTGGACTTGAGATCATTGAGCATTTATGGCAGACGGCCCCGGACTACATCCATTCGGGTGGGCTCTGGGCTGTAGAAGTCATGCAAGGTCAAGCCCCAACTGTAGCAGCAGCTCTCGATCACGATGGTCGCTACACGGCTATTCAAATCCACTCCGACTTAGCAGGAATCGAGCGATTTGTGAGTGCCGAAGTGATCGAATAAAGCACAGTTAGTCTACCGTTAGTCTATAGTTAGTCAAACAGTGATTCGAGTTCAGAAACTTTAAGACAAACTTCAAGGCATAGCATTTTGTAGTAGGATAGGGGCGATGATCAAGCGTTCCGTGCAGCCATGGATTGGCAATTTGCCTTTGAGCGATCGGAAATGATGCGCGAGTTCCAAACGGAGCTACTAACAAGCATCAGCCATGAATTACGGAATCCCCTCAGTAGCCAAATGGGATCGTTGCAAATGATCCTGACAGATTTATGTGATTCTGCTGCTGAAGAACGGGAATATGTAGGAGCAGCGAAACAATCCGTTGAGAACATGCTCAAGCTCCTGGACGATCTAACGACCCTGGCTCGTCATCACTTGCCGATCACGAATCTGCAGACCCAGCCATTATCAATCCAGCCTATTATTAAACAAGTCTACGCGCTAACGATCCTCCAAGCTCAAGATCAGGGTATTCAATACGACTGGCCGTTAATCCAAGCTCAACCGGATCCAGTCTTACATGTGGACGCCGATCCGCATGGCCTGACTCAGGCGCTGTTGGGCATCTGTCGGTGGACGATCCGGCATATGAACTTTGGGGTGATGAGCTTGAAGGTAACCCAGGTTTCAGGGAGTCTAGATCCATCTCCTGCTACAGCTGAACGGCATTCCCACCAGATTCAGTTTGATCTCAAGGCAGTCGGACGATCGCGGCATCTCACCCCTCCTGACAATAGCCTCGTCTGGCAAGTCTCTCGTCGGTTGTTGACTGAAATGGGCGGAGAATTGATCCTTCTAGTCAGTGGAGACGAAGGACATCACATTCAAGCGTTACTTCCTCAGAGCTCAAGCTGGACTCCTCCAGTGCAGGATCCGCAGCTCAGTCCACTAGCCTAGTGCTTCCTTAACCCATAGGTCAGCGGATAGTTACTGATTAACGGCGACATGGCCCATCAGAGGAGTTGACGATCGAGGATACCTCACGGCTGGGGAAGAACGCTTGATCCGGTTTTGCTCAAAGATCTGTCGGACTTTACGCTTCTCTCGGAAAAGGTCCAGATCTGACGAGATTGAGCTTTGCTGAGGGTAGGATGCGGCAGGACTAACACCCCAAGGATCATGATCTCGCCGCACTCGTCGCAACCGAAAAGCCCCAATCCACACACCTAGATCTTCAACATGATGAGAAGGAGTGGAGGAGGGGTGATCAACTTGATCACAAAGAGATTCATAGGGATTAGGATCATTCAACCAATACTCCCCGGAACCTGCTTCTAGTGTGGGGATCTCCGTTTCTGGGATCTCAAATTGGATTCCCCCTCGTAAAGGATCCAACCCGTTTTGCCTGGGTTTTGGACGCGATCGCCAGGGTAGGGTTGGAGGCATGATCTGGAGTCCACGAATGGCAATCTGGATGGACATAGGGGTAACTCTCCTCGAATCGTGATAGAGGATCCTGGGAATTCAATACCTGGATCTGGCTAGATCTAGAGGGTTGCAATCATGCTCGCCTCAATGCAAACTCGGAATAACCCGCTAAATGCTGAGATTGAAAGCGTCAAATTCACTTAATTTAGCGAGCATGAGCTTAGAGTACCTCTAAAGAAAGTGACTGTCAAGCCTGCTTTGGGGTGAGCGGAGAAAGCTCTTGCCCGATGGGCTGTGGATCGGATCGAGTGATTGGTTCCACAAGCCCTCATAGGAATTGGCTGCCCGAAACTCCCTGATCATCGGGCTGGGGAAGATATCAATCCTGTTGGTTGCAAAGATCGTAAAGGCTAAATCCCTGAAGAGATGGCCAGATCAGGGTTTCTGGAAATCTGAGAAGGGTGCAAAAATTCTTAAAACCTCTTACAGTAGATCATACTGTCGTTTCTTTGCTGCTCAATCTTGCAGTCTAGTTGCTATGACCAAAAGCGGAGTGCTCCTGCTCAACCTGGGCGGCCCAGACACCCAAGCCGATGTCCAGCCTTTCCTCTACAATCTGTTTGCCGATCCGGAGCTCATCCGCTTGCCGAGTCCAGCTCTCCAACCGCTGGTGGCTTGGCTGATCTCAAATGCCCGCGCCGAAAAGTCAAGACGCAACTATGCCGCGATCGGGGGCGGATCACCCTTACGCAAAATCACCGTTGAGCAAGCCCAAGCCCTCCAAGCCCAACTCGTCAAAGCGGGATACGATATTCCCATTTATGTTGCCATGCGCTACTGGCATCCCCGGATCGAGTCAGTGGTCCACCAAATTAAAGCGGAACAGATCACAGATCTGGTGGTCCTTCCCCTCTACCCTCAATACTCAATCAGTACAACAGGATCGAGTTTCAAGCTCCTGGCTGAACTCTGGCAGCGCGATCCGGAACTGGCTCAGATTCGACTGACCTTGATCAACTCCTGGTACGATCAACCGGATTATGTCAACGCGATGGCAGCATCCATCCGGGAGCAGCTCGATCACTTTGAACATCCTGATCAGGTGCATGTTCTGTTTAGCGCTCACGGTATTCCTGAAAGTTATGTGACGAAGGCAGGCGATCCCTACCAACAAGAAATGGAAGCGTGTGTCAAGCTGATCTGGAAGCACGTTGATCGGCCTAATCCCCATACCCTCTCCTATCAAAGTCGAGTTGGATCCGTTAAATGGCTTGGCCCTTATACAGAAGATGTGATCCCGGCTCTGGGTGCTGATCGTTTGCAACACCTTTTAGTCGTTCCGATCAGTTTCATCTCAGAGCATATTGAAACGCTGCAAGAGATCGACATCGAATATCGGGAACTGGCCCATCACAGCGGGATCCCTGACTTCCGGCGAGTGCCTGCTCTGAACAGTGATCCTGGGTTTATCACTGCTCTTCGGAAGTTGGTTGAGCCACATCTGATCATGCCAACCTTGCACGCGATCAGCCTCGATCAAATCGATGCCCAGGATCAGGATCTTGACCCAGCCATTCAGCTAAGTCGCAAAGGGTCGTTTTAAGACTGATCACGCCCTTGATGACGCCGTTGATCACGCAGACCGAGTCCGAGTTGCCCGAAACATCCCAAAGCGGCAAAGTCCTACCCCAAAGGCGATCCGCATCAGCAGTAAGGTGGGGACTTCTCGCAGCGACTTGATCAAGCCCACTAGCCCAAATTGGACAAGCCCTTTGGGTCGAGCGATGCCCTGCCAGATCGAGTCGAGCCAGGAGGGAAGTGTTTGGGCCGTCCAGTCTGCCGTGATCACCTCGCCTTCAACATATCCCGTGGCTGTCAGGAGCTCAGCAAATTCCTCAATGCTGGCAAAGGCTGGATGAGACCATTGATCCAGGAGTTGCCGCATGATCGGGCGCTCCCAACCCTTCAACGGCACTTGACGATCATCTCGCTGATTCCAATCTGCGACAACAAGTACCCCACCAGGTTTAAGCACTCGCATCAGCTCCTTCGCAAAAACGGCTTTATCGGGCATATGAGGCCCTGCTTCGATCGACCAAACCACGTCAAAACTGGCATCGGGAAAGGACAGATCCATAGCATCATCAACGGCAAACTGCACATTGAGATCGGCAGGCGTGAGTTGACGAGCCCGTTCAACCTGCTGGGGACTGATGGTGATCCCGGTGACTGCAAAACCATACTCCTGAGCCAGGATCCGACTGCTGCCGCCGATCCCGCAGCCCACATCCAAAACCGTTGTGCCAGCTGGATACTGATCGAGACCAGCCCAGCGAACCATTTCATGCACAAAGTCTGCCTTGGCTGCCCGGAAATCTTTTGTTTGGGGCGGTGATCCATAGTGTCCTAGGTGAATATGATCACCCCAATAGAACTCCAGGATCCCATCTGCAGTCCACTCGTCATAAGCGTTAGCAACAGAATCTGCAGACTGGTAGGCGCGGGAGGAGATCAGGTAGAAGGCAATACCAACGGTTAGGAGGGTTATGAAAAGCCCAGCAGCAAACAAAAAGAGGGTGGTCATAATAGGCGAGTTGAAACGGTGAACCATAGTTACAATCATAGATCTGAGTGCCCTCAGGTTGGAACAGTCGATCAAGGCACAACAGTTGAGGAAGCGATTGCAAGGTTAAGAGAGACAACGGTTGGAAGCAGAGGTTGAGTTTATTCTACTTAGGACTCTCCAGCAATTCAAACAAGAGATTGTCGGTAAAATTTGGATCCTTGGTTAATCCTAAATGATTGGTAAAAAGAAAATGAACTCGACTCCAGGCAATGGGAGACTGAATCCTAGGTGTCCAGCTTACGTCGCTACGCTCATCCAGAAGGGCACTACTGCGGAGAACGGTGCCATCTCCCGGTGCAGTCTGCCATGGTTCAACATGACCTGTCAATTCATCTACCAGACTCACGGCATGGGTAGGGACTGAATCTCCTGCCACCAATTGAATAGGCAGATGCGGCGGATCCGCAGGTTGATCAAGGGCCGCATGAAGCTGTTGAGTACGGGTCAAAACTTTGCGGAGATGATCTTTGGCAATTTGATAGCGATCCTTAGGGTTCATCACATTGGGGAGCAGCCACTTGAGAACCCGATCCTGCTGCGGATCCAATAGACCCCAGTGATAGCGTTCCCAGACGTTCAAATCAAATACATCGACTACGAGATTAGGACGTTGTTTGGGCCGGATCCGACAATGGCGAGTTCGAGGCAACAGCTGATACATAGCGGGCATCGTACCCAACAACGCTGCTTCATACTTCGGAAAACCGGGGGGGAACCGCGATCCACCCAACAAACTCTCCAAGGATTCTAGGGCTCCTGCATTCGGCGTTCCAATTAAGATCAGCTTATTAATCAGATTGGCTCCAGCCCAAGTCACTGGAGGTAAAGAGCCATCTTCGGGGAGATCGGCGTTGCCAAACCGAAGAAAGTAACGAGCCACCAAGCCTCCCATGGAGTGGGCAACCAGGTTGAACTTAATGTGTTCAGTTTCAACCCCGAACACCACTCGGTTCATTTCACGCACATACTCACGACGCTGATGAATAAAGTCATACAGTTTTTGAGCATTTTCAACGACATCGCGCCGCCAATCGTAGGCAAACTGAAAACAGGTAAAATGTTGATCCCCGTAATCGACTACACCGGCTTGGGCGAGTTGTTGATCGCGGAATCCCCCCACTCCCAACGACAGCATCAGCCAGGAATAGGCACTTAAATGCAACGGCACACCCAAAATATCGAGGCCAAGGTGGGCGAGTGTATCAGTAGCGATCACATCATCAACCAAGCCCTGGAGGGGGACACCGATCTCCATCGGGAGCGAAAACAGCCGCGCCCCTTCTGGGGTACTGGGTTGCAACGCCTGACTGGAGAATTCGCCCCAAACCTTTTTTTGGGTACTGACCTGAGTTAACACAGATCCAAGCAGGCCCGGAATCACCAGGACAGGACAGCGATCGGGGGCATTGTATTGGGCCACCCGGCTGTAAATCAGCCCCAGATCAGGGGGAATGGGGTAGCCTAATTCAGCTCCAAGGGTACGCAGGTTGGGCAAGAGTTTCTTCAGACGGGCTATCCAACTTGATAAACGCGGATCCTTGTCTGCTGATTGAGGGTTGGACATGGTCACATCCACATTGAGATATAGGATGAAGCAGTGTTGATGGTGGCTAGGGTTGACATACTAACACCAACGTTATCCTACTGGCGGATCGTTCTTTCGTCAGCCTCCCAGACTGTTCCTGAAGTAGTGGATTGATCGTTCGTGAACCTGTTCAACTGCAGTTTGAGGGTTAAGGATTGCTGATCGATTAGCCAGCATCGCCTAGCCAGCTTGGTTCCTAAGTTTAGGGTGCAACGGGACTCGATAGCGGTTGCCAAACGGTGATGTGTACGCAATTCCTTTTACCCGTCTGTACGTTTCCTTCGGGATCCCTAGATCAGCAAGCATCAGCTTCCCCGTCTTTTCAGGGATCAATCCTGTCTTGGGCAAGGCTAGCGTCATGGTTGTGTGGGCATGAACATAAACACCAGGTGTTTCGCCGGTGGTCGAGTCAACTCCAGATGGCACATCTAACGAAAGGATCTGAGCTGCTGCCTGAGCATTGGCCCACTCGATCAACTCGGCGGCTAACTCTTGGGGAGCCGATCGCAAGCTATATCCAATGATTCCATCGAGAATGAGATCTGCAGGCTCTTGATCCAACTGATCCAGGGTAACCACAATTCCTCCAGATCCTTGATAAATACAGCGCTGCCAGGTGGGGACCTCACCCAAGCGATCGGGCGACGATAAACACAGACGAACGTTCAGATCCCGATTGGCCAGATGACGAGCGGCACAGATCGCCCCCCCACCATTGCCCCCACTCCCTGCCAACGCAACGATTCGAGCCTGATTCCATGAGTCTCCCAGAAGCTCCAATGCCAAGGCTGCCAGGTTTCGCCCAGCATTCTCCATCATCTGGTAGAGATTTGGCCCAGTCTCCTCCACCGCAATTCGATCAACCTCCCGCATTTGATCGGTGGTGATCGCTGGAACCTCCATACCTGTATCCGTTTCAAATATCATGATCATCGGTACTCTCTCCCTACTCACAACAAGTGGCCTATCAAGTTGATCATGCCTCTGAACGGGAGGGGTGAACGAAAAAAGGCGTGCTCCCCTAAGTTCTCTTGACATTTCGCTTACGAACATTACAGACAGCGTTTCAGTTGCCATAGGTTTCCCTTTAGGATCTCTAGAGAGCAAATGTCAACACAGCCTGATCCTTAGGATCCTTGCACCGATTAGACTGACCTCTAAATCTAGAGTGGTAGTCTTGAGGCTTAGCTAGCCATAGCAATAACAATCAGGGATGAGTCATGAGGAGACACCATCCATAGATAGCTTCTGAAACGAAAGATGTCATGATTGAGATACCACTCAAACAACCACTTCACCACACCACATTAAAACTCTTGCCCAGGGACACAAAGGGTTCTCTTCCCTGCACTTGCAGCAGAGGGGACACTATAAACCGTATTGATCAATTAACCCTCGGAGATTGCCCTCCAAAATCGTATAGAGATCTGTGAAGATACTCATAGCCACTGAGCAGTTTTTCAGTAGAGGAATAAGTCGTGGAATTCAGCATCCAGGAGATCATTGGAGATAAACGAGAAGCCGTGCGAGCTATTGCCGAACAGCATGGGGCCAGGAACATCTGCGTCTTTGGCTCTGTGGCTCGTGGCGAAGCTAGACCCGATAACAACATCAATCTCCTTAAAGAACAGATTAGGAAGATACTAGGTAATCTCACAAATGGTTGACTACCAAGCTCCGTTGCAGTGCTCCAATCCAATCTGGATCCCCCACTGTTCGATCTCCTGATACCAAGGGAATTCTCTCAGTCTCGCCCCATCTTACCTTATACTCCATCAACTCCTCTAATCTTGTCTCGAAAGGCTATGGCAGCGTCCAAAGGATCTAGTGCAACAACACACTGAGCAAGAAAGTGCAAATCTAAATCATGCAATAATTGACTGGCTTCAACCAGCTTGTAACCATCATTGGTTAAGATATAGACCTCAAAGTGATCGTCCTCGAAAAACCAAATTTCTTTGACTCCTAGCCGCTTATAAATCTCCAACTTAGCAACACCACCGCTAGTCACAACAACTTCTATAGCAAGATCAGGAAATGCCTTCTCAGCGCCAAAACAATAGGATTCATCGGGTTCAATTCCACCTCGCTGTGCCTGTTCACGAAACGTTGTGGAGCCCAGAGGAAAATAGCGGATCCGTTTCTCCTTCAGATAATCCTCCAGAAGGGATCCGATGATACTTTTTCTGGATTCATGGCGGCGACTAGGGGACACGATCTCCAGAACTCCATCCAAGTAAACGATCCGATAAGACGAGCTTTCCCCTTGATCCTTCAAAAAGGTTTCATAGCCTTCCCAACTAACGCCACTGATTATCTGACGTGATTCAGGATCGTCAGCCTTAAGCCATTCTGATAAATCTTGCAGAGCGATCATAGGGGTAACCATGATGGCATTGAAGAGTCATTGACCACGATTCTGATCATGCAGCTACCCCTCTGGTAGACTCAAGTCAACTCCCGCATAAAGTTCACTGAGAGATAGTTGTACCCCTAATGATGTTAGATCAATAACAGCCTCTGACTGTTCATAGTCAGTTAAGAGCCACTGATCCTGTGTCGTTCTCGTGTACTGCAACACCCGCCACCGGAACTGCTCCACCAGGATATACTCCTGCAAACTCGCTAAAGAGCGATAGTCATCAAACTTTTCACTCTGGTCGTAATTCTTCGTTGACTGTCTCCAATACCTCTTCCCATGACGCTTCCGGTCTCAACCGGGCCTCATAGGTTAGCCACAGATCCCCCCTGGTTGTTGGGGATCGGCCTTCAGTGCTCCACTCAAGCTCAGGCACGGAGAAGATGGAGAAGAACAATCCTCTTTGATAGGATAACGGGCAAAGGCTCAAGTCCTGGAGTCCTATCCTCAAGGCTCAGGTTTGCCTATGTGCTGATCCCACTTCGCCAGTGTTGTGATCTATGTCAGATGACATTCCTGTCGCCCAACGCCAAACCGCTTTAGCCCCCAAACGCTCTCTGCCTGGGCGTCCAGGTGACATCCGTGATCGAAAAGCTCCGAAGCGGGGTCTATGGATCATCAGCATTCTGGCTGGAGTCCTCTTGCTGGGGATCACGATCACCTTGGGTTGGCTTGGATCCACGCCGTCACCCTCAACCGCTGAACTTCCCTTGCCTGCCGAAACAGGTTCTGCCTCTCCTGTAGCCAATCCGGATCCTGTTGCTTCACCGGAGTCGATCCGCCCAACGATCCTGGGCCATTATGCCTACCCCGAAGCCGATTCGGCAGTCCTCCAACCTGTGGGCAATTATCACGGCAGACCCGTTCGCTTACAACCAAGTGCAGCTCAAGCTTTTTTAGATATGCAGGCTACCGCTCGATCCCAGGGGATCAAGTTGGTTCCAATCTCCGGGTTTCGCACGATCCAGGAGCAAGATTATCTTTTTTTCCAACGGGCTCAAGAACAGGCCCTGCGTCCTCAAGAGCGAGCCATTGTTAGCGCGCCTCCAGGCTACAGCGAGCATCATACCGGATACGCGATCGATATTGGCGATGCCCAAGCCCCCCACACCGATACCGAGATCACCTTTGGTGAGACTGCTGCGTTTACGTGGTTAGAGGCTAATGCCGCTCGATTTGGGTTTGAATTATCTTTTCTACCCGATAATGTGCAAGGGGTGAGCTATGAGCCCTGGCACTGGCGCTTTGTGGGCGATCGAGCTAGCCTTGAAACCTTTTACAGCCCTTCAGAGGATCAGTCCCCCCTTTCGCCTGCCCAAGCCGCTCAGATCTCTGGAGCCCCCCAACCCAGCCGATCCCCGCAAACACCTCAA
>CAZONZ010000081.1:7349-12760 GCA_964581005.1 uncultured bacterium | reverse complement strand
ATAAACCTATACCGAACTCAGCCATGATCCAACTCCCGCAACTCTAGAGGCCGTAGAAATCGGGGCCGGATCCTTCGTAACTCGGATTAACCCGTAGGTTCAGCTGGGGGCACACGATCTCGCAGGTACGGCACTGAATGCAGTTCTCCAGAGACATACCGTGCAGACGCTGATCCGCGATTTGATCGATGCGGTGAACCTCAGCGGTGCAATCGGAAACACAGGGAGTGGGACGATTGAGCTTGTCATAGGTGGCAATGCATTGACGGCACACTTCAGCGTTGAACTCCAGAATGTGCTGATTGCCTTCGTGGTAGCGGGGGCTTGCAAAGAACACCGCATCCGGTCGAGAGTAGAAGGACGCCGTTTGACGAGCCAGATCCGCCTCAACCCCATGCTTCGCTTCAAAATCAGGCTTGATCCCGGCATGACAAGCAACGTATTCAGCCTCAGGTTCAATACTGTTCACCCGTCCACTCAGCATCACCAACGCCCGGATCGTTTCCATCGATCGCTGCAACGGTTTCGCCAACCCAAACTTGAGATTGCCTAACCAGGGATGACCTTGATCGATGTTGCTGCAGACCGTCGGCAGATACTCCTCTAGCAGGCGGCTGTTTTCCAGGAAGGCTTGGCGGAAATAGCGACTGCCGTAAAGGGCCTGTCCCACAAATCCATTCATGACCCGCTGACGATACGCCTCCATGATCTGGAAGTTGCCCTGTTGGAAGGCTTCATGAAGCAGATCCGCCGCAATGTAGCCCGTCTCCATGCCCTTGTCGATCCCGGACAAACTGCCAACATCCAGAACTCCCAAAGCATCTCCTAGCAATAAGGCTCCGTCAACGTTGAAGCGTTTCGGCAGACTGTAGTAGCCCCCTTCTGGGATCACCGCTGCCCCATATTTCAACAGCTTGCCCCCAGCCAACACCGTTTGCAACCAAGGGTGAGCTTTGAATTCCTGAAGACGATGTTGAGGATTGAGATTGGGATTGTGGCTGTCCAAACCCAGGATCAACCCTAGCGCCAGCCGCCGATTCGCCATCCCGTAGACAAATCCACCACTAAAGGTACCATCCAGGATCGGGAATCCCAGCGTATGCCAGACCTGGCCCTGGTAATCCTCCTCGATCTCCCAGACTTCCTTGACTCCCACAGACCAGAGTTGAGGGTTGGGGCGGAGATTGAACTTGTCAACCAGATCCTTGGAGATGAACCCCTTATCCCCAAAGCAGGTGTAGTCGGCAACGATCGCATCTTCACTCAAGGATCCCGACTCACTCACCTTGACCCCGATCACCCGATCTCCTTCGTAGAGGATCTCATGCGCGGCAAAACCAGGGAACAGATCCAGAGTCACATTGGGCACGGACTGAGCTTTCTCCTGAAGCTTCTCGGCTAACCAGCGAACGGCATGGCTCAACGTCAAGATCACATAGCCATCTTTGCGGAATCCGGGTGGGATCACAGCATCGGGAAGATCCCACTTTTGCTCAGTCCCCAAAACACTGAGATGGTTCTGGGTGACATATCCCTCGATCGGGAAGCCCTGTTCTTCGTAGTTGGGGAAGAGCTTAGCGATCACACGTGGATTGAAAATTGCACCACTGATCACATGGCTCCCAAATTGAGGCGACTTTTCGACAATAGCGATCGAGATCGTTAATCCACTCTGCTGCGCCAGATCGATCAGGCGATGGGCCAGCACCAAATTGGACGAACTGCCACCCACCAGCAGCAAGTCATAGCGGATCAGATCAGCGGCTTGGGCTGACGACATAGCGTTCCTCCGTTGGGGCAACTGATGGTGTAACTGGTGTAACTAATGACGATGAATTGGCAGATAACGATGGATCCTGCAACGCCTGCTTCCCATTGAGGCTCAGCTCCGTCAAGATCTGAGGATTACGACCGAGTTGCCGGATCAGTTCAGGGATGACCTGGTAAAGATCGCCGACAATACCGTAGTGAGCGAATTTGAAGATCGGGGCAGAAGCATCTTTGTTAATGGCGATGATCGTGGCGGACTTGTCCATCCCCACCCGATGTTGAATGGCACCAGAGATCCCGCAAGCAATGTAGATCTTGGGGCGTACCGTCTTACCCGTTTGACCAACCTGGTGATCGTAGGGGATCCAACCAGAATCAACTGCTTTGCGAGAGGATCCTACCGCACTGTTGGGGAAGCAGCCAGCTAGCTCCCGGATCAAGGCAAACCCTTCTGGGGATCCCAATCCATAACCACCGGACACGATCACTTCTGCCTTGGTAAGCTGAACCGCTTGAGCGATCGCACGACTCGTCTCCAGAATCTGCAAGTTGAGATCCTGAGGCTGGAGGTTGACCGGGATCAAGATCACTTCACCCTGGCGTTGAGGATCCGGATCCAAAGCCACCATGACCCCAGGGCGCACCGTGGCCATCTGAGGATTCTTCCAAGGTCCTAGGATCCGAGCTTTGAGTGATTCACCAAAACTAGGCCGGATTGCGTAGAGACAATTGGGGAAATGTCCAGCTTTAGAAGGATCTTTGCTGTTGTTGTAGTCGAACGGACCAATATCGAGATCGGTACAATCTGCCGTTAGACCCGTTTCCAGGTAAGCAGCCAATCGAGGAGCTAGATCCCGTCCGGTGGTCGTCGCTCCGAACAACATGGTGTGGGGCGGTTCCGGCAGGGAGTCCAGCAGATCTGTCAGCACTCGGCGGTAGGGTAGGGTCCGATAGTTGGCTAGGTCCGGATGATCGGCCAAATACACGCGATCGGCTCCGGCGGCGATCAGTTGGGCAGGCAGATGACTCAGCTTGGATCCGAGAACTACACTGCTGAGGGTTGCACCCAATTTATCTGCGAGTTGGCGTCCAGCTCCCAACAGCTCAAACACGATCGGCTGGAGTTCGCCGTCTACCTGTTCCGCAAAGATCAAGACTTGTGGGTTGATCAAGGTCTGACTCATGATGCAACAACCTCCTGCAGGGGCACATGGTGAAGCAGATCTTTAACCAAGGCTTCGATCGCTTTGCCCTGGAACATCTGACAGTTGCCGCCAATCTCACCAACCTTGTCCGTAGCCGCAACAATTGTGGGGGATCCCTTTAAGCCACACCGATCGGGATCGGCTTGGATCTCATCTAACGTGATGATCTGGATCACTTCAGTGCGGGCTTGCTCGTCTCGCTGCAGCTGTTGGATCCGCCGCGCTCCCCGCAAGGTTTTGTAAGCCAAGCGTTCGGCTGAGTTGGCTACCGTGATCAACGCTGGCAAATGGGTCATGACGGTTTGGGATCCACCTTCGATGGCCCGTCGAGCGGTCACTTGATGATCGGAAAGCTCAAACGATTCGCAATAGGTAATCTGAGGAATTTCCAGTCGTTCGGCTAACTGAGGCCCAACCTGAGCTGTATCACCATCGGTGGTTTGCAAGCCACAAAAGATCAGATCAAATTTGCCCGCAAAGACGATCGTTTTGGCTAAGGCATACGCTGTCGCCAGGGTATCGGATGCGGCCAGTCGTCGATCGGTTAGCAAAATGGCGCGATCGGCACCGTGGGCAATGGCCTCATAGAGCACTTCGAGAGCAGGGGGCGGTCCCATCGTAATGGCTGTCACCGTGGCTCCATAGCGCCGTTTGGTTTCCAGAGCAGCCTGGAGGGCATAGCGATCAAACGGGTTGAGCATCCGCCTAGCTTTCGCCCGATCGATCGTGCCGTCTGGATTCACCCCCGCCTTCGAACCCTGGTCGGGGACTTGTTTGATCAAGACAAAGCTATTCAAGAGATCACCCCACCTCCACGTCAGTTATTCTTCATAGCCTAGGAGGGGGATCGCCTCAGCCTATAACGATCTTCACCTTGTTTATAGATTCCCTTCTGAAAATTTCCCCACGTTTGGCAAAGTGATTCAAAAACTCGGTTAGTACCATTTCACTGGTACAGATTGTTGCGTGGGCAAGGATTATGCTGCAATGGATCGCCTTTGGGTTAAGGGTATCTTGCGGATCAAGAAGGGCAATCCAATAGACTCTATCAGCAAAGACTGTTTTCATGGCTCAACTTTAGGGGCACCATAGAGGTAGTAATCATGGCTAATGGGACCATCGTGGGGTAATTTGTCCCATTCTTCAGTAGGGACCTCGGCTTGGATGGCTTGCACTTCAGACACGAAGGTGAGTAATCCAGACTAAGGATCCTATAGGCAAGAATAATGGTAGGATGCAAACTGCATTTAGTCATTAGCAGCTTAGCAAACAAGTAGTCTGTCCTTGCAAGCAGACAAGTGGCTGGTGCTAGCAACCTTACTTTCCTATCCCGCTATCTATCGTGAGATCACCTTCTATAACCTCAGACTCCAATCAGAGCTCATGCCGCGATGCTCTGCCTTTTACGTTGCAAGATCTGAGAAATGCGATCCCTGAGGATCTGTTTGTTCCCTCTCTCTCCCGATCGCTTGCTTTTTTGGCTAGAGATCTCGCCATTATTGCCTTGCTCTATGCCATTGCCTTTTACCTGGATTCTTGGCTCTTTGTGCCCTTCTTCTGGTTGATGCAAGGGACCATGTTTTGGGCTCTCTTTGTTGTGGGGCATGACTGTGGTCATCAGTCATTTTCGCGCTCCCGCTGGATTAACGATGTCATTGGGCACCTGTGTCACACCCCTATCTTGGTGCCTTACCATGGCTGGCGCATTAGTCACCGGACTCATCATGCCAACACCGGCAACATTGACACCGATGAAAGTTGGTATCCCGTTAGTGCCTCAACATACCAGCAAATGTCATGGGCTGAAAAGCTTGTTCGGTTTCACTTGCTCTTACTAGCCTATCCTGTCTACCTGTTCAAGCGATCGCCGAATCGTCAGGGCTCTCACTTTTTACCCAGCAGTCCCCTATTTCGCCCTGCCGAGAAACATGCGGTCATAACTAGTACTGTGATGTGTAGCCTTATGGTGCTGGGCTTGGCGTTTATGATCTATCAGTGGGGTTGGCTCTTCTTTGTGAAGTACTACTTTGGCCCCTATGTCATCTTCGTGATGTGGCTAGATCTCGTTACATTCCTCCACCATACTGAACCTGATATCCCTTGGTATCGCGGGGACGACTGGTATTTTCTGAAAGGGGCACTCTCCACGATCGATCGGGACTATGGTTGGATCAACTGGATTCACCACGATATTGGAACCCACGTCGTCCATCACATTTTTTCTACCATTCCCCACTACCATCTGCAAGCTGCGAGTGAAGCGATCAAGCCTATTCTGGGTCAGTATCATCGTACCACTCAGGAACCCATTTGGTATAGTTTTTGGCAATCCTCTCGTAAGTGTCACTTTGTCCCCGATCAGGGATCACCCGTGTACTATCAACCTCCGCACAAGTCATAAGCTCTGCTACTTCCACCTTTCTGCTTTTCTGCTAC
>CAZONZ010000081.1:0-7249 GCA_964581005.1 uncultured bacterium | reverse complement strand
GCGTCCAAATCGGAGCACTGATGCCAGAGCGGGTCGATTGCTTTTCCCCTCCCTTGCTTGTTCAAGTTTGATGCGAAGTTGCCTCTTGGCCTCTGAATCTTGGAGTATTTAGCCCATCGGAGGGGGAGGTGGGGGCATCATGCCTAGGCGATTGGCAATGTCCGGGATCTCGCCAGCCCGTTGCCAGCCGGATAACCCTTGATGCCAAACGTAAGTGTCGGAGGCTATCCCTTGTTGCAACAGTTGATCGACACTAAATGGCCCAGAGGTCTGACCATTGCGGGAAAAGTACCAGATCGGAGGAGCAGGGGGTGGAGGTGGGGGAGGTGTAGCCGATTGAGGAGGAGCAGCAGGCGGGGTCTGAGGTTGCATGGCATTGACCAGTTGTTGACCCATGGCGATCCCAACGCCAAAATCAAGGGCGGGATTGCCGCCTCCCGTTTGGGCTGAGGTTTCGATCGCGTTGGCGGCTTGAAACTGAGCATATTGCTGCATATTGCCCAGGATCCCCATTGAAGTCCGTTTGTCCAGGGCGGCTTCCACCTCTTGAGGCAGAGAAATATTTTCGATCAAAAGCTGGGTCAGCTCTAAGCCAAATTGCTGGATGTTGGGTTGGATCGCTTGCCGCACCTGCTCACCCAGTTGACCGTATTGAGCCGCTAGATCCAGAACCGGAATTCTCGCTTGGCCTAACCAGGTGGCAAAAGCTGAGACGATCATGTTGCGGAGCTGATGGGTGATCTCGTCGGTCTGGAAGAGTCCATCGGTACTGACGAGTTCCTCCAGCATTTTGCGCGCATCGATCACACGGATGGCATAGCTCCCAAACGATCGGAGTCGCACCGGACCAAATTCGGGATCGCGCAGGGTGATCGGGTTGGGTGTGCCCCATTTAAGGTCGGTGAAGATGCGGGTGCTGAAAAAATAGACTTCAGCTTTGAAGGGTGAGTTAAATCCGTAGGGCCAAGCCTTGAGGGTGCTGAGGATCGGGAGATTACGAGTGTAGAGTTGATGAGTACCTTGATCAAACAGATCAGCAGCGTGCCCCTCGTTCACAAAGACAGCTTGTTGTCCTGGACGCACGATCAATTTAGCACCTTGCTTAATCTCATTATTACGACGCTCAAATCGATAGACCAATGTGTCATTCGTCTGATCCAACCATTCAATAACATCAATGAACTGGCCCCTGAAAAAGTTTCCGACCATTCTGACGTTCCCCCAATTCATCAGACTTCATTGTAATGGGTTCTAGCGGGTTTGAGTTGGTTTAGCCCTCAACTCAGGAGGAGAGATCAACTTCTAACCATAGAGACTCAATTATCTAAAGGATCGTGGATCCAAGGATCAAACGATCCTGTGAATGAAAGAAAAGCCATTGTTCTAACCCTCACCCTCTATGACCACGAGAGCCCTGGCGATCTGGGGTCTTTTTGGGGCTAGGGTTTGGCTGGATCGAAAAAGTGCGCTATAGCTGGTAGCAACTGTGCTGCTGAGTTGATGTTGTTCCCTGGGTGCTACTGATGCAATTACGTTCCCTTCCCAAACACTTTGAAAAATGGGTCAAATCTCCAACCGGACTGGCTCTGCTGGAAGCGATCTTTATCGGCTGTATGTCAGGCTTCGCAGCGGTTTTACTCCGCCAAGGGATCGGTTGGCTGGGCACCTTGCGGGTTGGTCTTTCCACTCTCAAGCCGGAGGATATACAGCTCTTTCTGGTCGAGATGGGTTGGTTTGGCAACTGGCGGCCACTCGTTGCCTATTGGTTTCCCGTATGGTTAGTGTTGCCCCTATTTGGCTTGTTGGGTGGGTTACTGTCAGGATGGCTGATGCAGACACTGGCTCCCAATAACTGGGGCAATGGGGTTTTGCAAGTTAAAGCCGTTCTGGCGAACGCGATCCCACCGATGAGTCTGCGAGTCACCCTGGGCAAATTGGTCAGCACGATCATTTCCCTCGGATCAGGATTAGCCTTAGGACGGCAAGGCCCCACAGTCGAGATCGGCTCTGCTTTAGCCACCCAGTTTAGCCGGATCTTTCCCTCCATCTCTAGACGCAAAAATCAATTGATCGCGGCAGGAGCGGGATCGGGCTTAGCTGCAGCCTTTAACACACCCTTAGCAGGCACCCTGTTTGTGATCGAAGCCCTGGTGCAGGATTTTTCCAGCTCAACCTTAGGCACTGCGATCTTGGCCAGTTTTGTCGGCGCTGTTGTAGCTCGGCTGTTGGGAGCTCCGGGCTTAGGGGCAGAATTGATCCCATCTGAAGGAACCACTCGTTTTTTTGCCTCAGAAATTCCCTTTTACGTTGCGTTAGGATTTGGTTCAGGGGTCTTAGGAGCTCTTTTCAACCAAGCCATTATTTTTAGTCTGCGGTTCAATCAACAGATCTTGCAGGAGCGTTGGAAACTTTCATTACCTTGGCGAGTAGGGTTAGCAGGTCTTGTGACAGGAGTCATTGTGATGCTGCTACCTCCCCTATTTCGAGATTATTCAGGTTTGAGGAGCCTATTGACGGAAAGCGAAGATGCTTGGAGTGTTGCTCCCATAGCCTTTATCCTCCTGTTCTTTCTAACTCCGATTGCCTACGGCTCTGGCGCACCTGGAGGGATCTTTGCTCCAACCTTGATCCTGGGAGCTTCACTAGGGCAGTTTATTGGGATCATCGCACAGGCATGGGTTGGGAGCGAATCACCTATTCCTTATGCCTTGGCTGGGATGGGGGCTTTCTTTAGTGGAACGATCCGAGCTCCGATTACCGCTATTGTGATCATTTTTGAGTTGACCGCAAATTTCAATCTGATCCTACCCCTGATGATTGGAGTGGTGATTGCTTATGTTGTCGGAGAAGCGATCGCGTCGGGATCGCTCTATGATCGACTGGTGCTCCAGAGCGGACTTCACCTTGAAGCTGAAAAAATGGTGATCAAGTTAACAACCGGGCAGCAGATTTCCCTAAAGAAAGACTCTTCTAGCCTAACTGTTATGTTATATAGTCTAGGCTGGGATAGTGTAGAAGCAGAAGGGATCAACCGCTTGTTACAATCGGATTTTGATTTAGATATTGCTGTGTTATGTCTAGATGAAAATGGTAAGGTCCGTAAAGGAGCAGATGTAATTTATTACGGCAACCCTAATCATGTTTCGGGAGCGATCTCCCATTTAGGGGATAACATGACAGGGGAAGGGGAGGGAGACAACGAGCAGATCTTGATTAACTTATCTCAGATCCCTGATGAGATTATGCACTTAGCTTTGGTTGTCACGATCTATGAGTGTATTCCTCGCCATCAAACGTTTGGCAAGATCAAGAATAGCTTTGTGCGTCTAGTCGATATGGAAAAGGGTTCTCAGATCACTCGATATGATCTATCTCAAGACGAGTATTATGATCAAACGGCCATGATCGTTGCTGATGTTTATCGTCGGGATAGTGAATGGGAAGTCGATCGAGTCGGGGAAGGTCTAAAAGTCAGTAGCTTGCAGGAACTGGTAGATCAGCGTTTCTCCTAAATTTTTCCTAATTTCATAGCTAGAAAGTATAAAGCTTGTGACACTCGATGCTCAAAATTGCTTGCCTGAGTACAGATCTGTTTTACCTGATTCCATTGTTGGGTAATATGTGGTGCATGAATACGATACTCTCTTACTCTTTTCTTGATACGCTGGTCCTTAGGCAGCTTCTCTAGTTGGGATTCGAGATTGAGGTTGCACTCAGGATTATTCACTAGCAACGTGCTGGATAAGGATAGTACAGCAGCAGCTAACCAGGTTCCTGAAGATTGGGCAGGCAGGCAGAGAAGGGTTTGATTACAAAGATTTCCCTTGCCTAACCAACTCTCGATAACACTCTTCAAGGCATCCACTGTATTGGATATCGGAGGGCAACCCTGCGCACAGGGAAGACTTGCCCAGGAGTATTGTGTTGCCCAGGTTTCGACTGATGTTCCACAATCAGAGTATTGCTTAGAGGCTACATCAACGTCCACATGAATGATGATTAGATCAAAGCCGATCAGAGTGGGATCCTCCATCAAGAAACCCTGGTGTCTCTGATGAGCTTGGTAGCACCATTTCAGGACACCACACCAACCAGCTCCTAACGTTGGCTGAGTGGGTTCTGGTTGTAAGGGGACTAAAACAAAAGGATCAGATAACACAGCCTTAAGTGCTGCTTGAATTACTTCATAATCAGTTGGTCCCTCGGCCACTAAGGCAATGCGTAACTCAGACATTTGGCACTGCTCCTAGATGACCCATTAGCCATAAACGTGAAAGGGGATATTCCTGGTTGAGTTTGCAAAGATCAGAAGTTAAGGTCGGACGACTTAGGACAGTTTGGCCGTTGCTATTGCGCTCTACGGCAAATAGTCGCACTTCAGGATCGGATAAGTTTAAACCGTCTAAAGCAGCAGGGTTGTGAGCCGTAAACAATAATTGTCGATCTGGGGCATTGTGTTTGAGCCAACTAGCCAACCGAGAGACAAGCACTTTCAGTAAGCGGGGATTTAGGGACTGATCGAGGTTGTCAATAGCAAACATTGGAGGAGCTTTGGGTAACAAGCAGAGCAAGGCAGTAAACAATACGTAGAGTGCCCCTTCACTAGCATCATACGCGGTTAGCTCGTTGCGGCTTTTCTGCATGAAGCGATCACTGAATTTCAGGAGCAGCTTGGTGCGAGGCACTTTGGGAGATAGCAAGTTAGCTCCGTGGCTGGTAGCCTGAATATCGGCTGCCCAGTCGATCAACTCAAGGACTTGCTCTAACATTTCCTCACCTTCTTCCCCCTCATGCTCTAGGTGCTGACACAACGAGGCAAATCCTTCAGCCAGTTGCCCACCACTAAGGCCAATCGGTATCCGAGATTGTTGATCGGGCACAATCCCACGCAAGGTCGGAGTATTAGGGCAATAGATCGCAAACTCCTGGAGACGCTGCATTAACTCTGCAGCAGGATTAGTGGGTTCTAATTCAACGATCTGCAAAGCAGCAAGACCTGCCTTAGCGTTAAGGTTTTTGCGATTGCGAGCTCCCTCGGAAATGATTTCCTCTTTGCCATCACTTAAGACTTCGGTTTTGTAAGACCATGCAGGCTCAGGAGACTCAAGAGGATTGAGTAATGAGACACGATATTCTGCATTTGTTTTCGTTTTGACCTCAATGGCAATGTGGGCAGGTGTACGATCAGAGGCAAAGGAACTTTTATAGAGCCGAGGTAAGCCAGCCCTAACTCCGCGACGCAAGAGACTTTCATCATCCACAGTTCCATTTGCTGCTGCTCCCAACACTCCCAAAGCTTCAAGTAAATTACTTTTACCCACCCCGTTAGCGCCAATGAAGCAATTAACTCTTCCAAGTTGAATACTGGCAGAGTAGATAGACTTAAAACCTCGAATTTCAACTTCACGGATCATGTCCATACCATTCATAGTCTCCCAACTTGGAGTTCTGATAGTATATCTTCTTTGACAATAAAGTTATTTATTTATTTTATTGGATTATTTGTTGTATTGGATTATTTACTTTGTTGGACAAAGGGCAGCTCATCAGCTTGAGACGCTGAGGTTTCCCCTGCCTCATGGGATTTGTGTAAGCGCCAACGGGTGACGGCTGGCCCAAATAGCTCAAACACGACTGTGGTACTCACGATCACAGACACGAGTAACTGACCTAGCTCTGGAAAATAATCAAGTGTCAGCACTGCTAAACCCAAAGCCACCCCTGCCTGCGGAAATAGACACCACCCAATATTATTCTGAACAACAGGCTCCGACTTCACTAATCGAGCCCCGATCGTTCCTCCAACCAAAAAGCCCAGACAACGAGCCAAAATATAGAAAACACCGATCAATCCCAACGACTTCAAGGCCGATAATTCTAATTCACATCCCGCAAGTAAAAAGAAGATCACAAGGAAAGGCTCACTGACATCCTCAGCAGTAAAGAAGATATTTTTCTTGGGCTGAGATCGGTTTTTAGCTACTGTTGCACCCAATACAATACAAGCTAGCAGGTAAGAAATATCTAATTGATAGGCCAAGCCTGCGCACAGTAAAACAAATCCAGTGACTTCAAGCAAGCTCGGTTTTCCAGGTTTAAGACGACCGACTAACCGAGCCATTGGCCAACCGATCGCAAATCCCAATAGAAAAGCTCCCCCCACATTCCATAAGCCTGACAAGAGCTCTGGGAGTAGATCCACTTCAAGAATTAAGCTTTCGGCAACGAGTAGTAAAATACTGTATAAAGTTACTCCAAAAATATTATCAATGGCTAGAACACTAATAATTGTATTTGTCAATGTACCTTTCGCTTTTGTTTCAATGATCACATCCAGAATGGCAGCGGGTGCAGAAGCAGGTGAAAGTCCGGCTAGGAGCATTGCTAAAATAATATCTCCCTGGATCGCAACCGTAATCCCAAAGACTAAACCAGCTGCAATCAGAGCTTTGATCAAAGAGATGGATAAGACTTGAACTCCTCGTTTCTGAAGATCAAACTCAATGAAGACTTCTCCCAATCGGAAGGCAACCATCGACAAAGCAAGGTAGGAAACGGTTGGAAATAACTCAATCAGGGGGTGTGGCACCAAATCTAGGACGGAAGGACCGACCACCAGACCAGAGATCACAAGCAAGGTTACACGAGGCAAACGCAGATATTGAGCCAGAGCATAAGCGCTTCCCCCAAACATGAGGAAGAGCCCGATCACAAAAATATTGGGAATTGATGTAGTATCCATATCGATTCAGAGGAGAACGGTGCCCGCAGATGTTGATCATGATCGCAAGATTGCTCTTCCGTTATACCATTTACCAAAATCGAGAATTGGATGAAATTTAAGAAAAGCTTGATCGTGGGAAGGTGTAGGATCAATCCGGTGGGATCCAAGAGGAGTCAGTTTCAGTTGGATGAGAGTCTGAATCCAGTGTGACCCCATCTCCATCACACGAACCCAGGAGAACAACAATGGTTCAGCCGAAGCTGATCGTTCATGGTGGGGCGGGGAGTGCCCTGGAGGGAGAAACGAGTGTGGCTGCGGTTCGCTTGGCCTTGGAAGCTGTGGTGGAAGCAACCTACCAACATCTCCAATCTGGAGCCTCAGCAACAGCAGCCGTGATCGAAGCTTGCCAGCAGTTGGAAGATGATCCATTGTTTAATGCAGGTACAGGATCCGTACTCCAGTCGGATGGTCAGATCCGGATGAGTGCAGCGTTGATGGTCGGTCAGTCGCAATCGTTTAGTGGGG
>CAZONZ010000080.1:0-12975 GCA_964581005.1 uncultured bacterium | reverse complement strand
CGAGGAAGCGTCAGAAACGCGCTGCTCAGCGTAGCGGCTGCGCGTAGTTCATTAGCTCTGATCCACCTGCTTGGCTGACACTTCAACTATAGGGGTGTCAGCTAGGGCTTTAGCTTTAGATCCTCATTGGCGAGTTAACGTAAAGGGCAGCTCGGCACCTGTACTGCCACAGACCGCAGTACCTGTGATCTCGTTACCATCAGAACTAAGGGTACCTTCAGTCTCAATATTTGAGTGAAAACTACTTCCCGGCCAACTAGATCTGATTTGATTGCCTGAAATGGTGCCATTCTCAATCACGACACCAAACTGATTTGGAGAGCCACCACTGTACCTGCTATCTCGATCCACTGGACCAATCAGATCCGAGACCCCCTCAACGACTTGAAACTCATTTCCCTCTTGAATGATACGGATCGGAATTTTCAGACCACCCTGTTGAGCAATTGTACAGTTGGTTTTGCTGGTTGCCTTAGCCTGAAAACGGCCAGATACCATGACCCATGAGCCTGTTAGAGAGACTTCCGGATCTGATGCTGCTGGTGATGATGGATCAGGTTCGTCGGTGGGTTCAGGTGTAGGGCTAGGCTCGATCGTGGGGGTTGCTGTCGAAGGAGGTAGAGTCAGTAAGGGACTAGGAGGGGGAGTAGCTGTTGGCTGGGGGCTGAGTCGGGCCTCAGGATCTTGTGTACACTCCTGAAAGGCCTCAGCAGGCGAAATCCCCAACTCCTTAAGTCTCTCCACACACTCCACAACACGAGGATCTTGAGCAATAGCTAGAGGGCTAATCCCACTTCTTCCCAGTTCCAGGCCAAAGACCATCCCAAGGAAAAGAGGGTAGAACCAATTTGACGTTCGGATTGGCCAGACTTGCTGTCCCATGAGCTTAATACTTGTGTAACCTCCTGATCCTAACGACCTAATGTACCCAGATCCAGCTGGATTCAGACAACACTGCAGCAGGGATTTGATCTGGGAAAGATATTGACAGGGAGATCCACACTGGGATCATTGCCCCAACCCCCGCAATGGATTCCCCTCCTCCTGGATCAAATCTGATCCAAACTCGCTTTAACCGTAAACATAAACTCCGCTCTCTCGCAAAGTTTCTCGCAGGGGCACCTCAATATCAATCACTTGCTAAGATCGAACTCGCCAGTTCTCCTCATCACGCTGCACACAAGGATCCCAAGATCACCGCCATGTCTCAACTCACCTACCACACGATCACCTTTGGCTGCCAGATGAACCGGGCTGACTCAGAGCGGATGTCTGGACTGCTGGAGTCTCTCGGCTACACCCATCACCCCGATCCCAACCAAGCCGATCTGATCCTCTACAACACCTGCACGATCCGCGATAATGCCGAACAAAAAGTGTATTCCTATTTGGGGATCCAGGCCCAACGCAAACGCCAAGATCCTGGCCTCAAATTAGTGGTAGCAGGATGTGTTGCTCAACAGGAAGGCGAACGATTATTACGCCGGATCCCAGAGATCGATCTGGTGATGGGACCGCAGTACGTCAACCGTTTAGGAGATCTGCTCGCTCAAGTGGAAGCGGGTCAGCAGGTGGTGGCAACGGAACCGATCGAGATCCCTGAAGACATCACCAAGCCTCGGCGGGAAAGTCAGATCACCGCCTGGGTGAATGTGATCTATGGCTGCAATGAACGCTGTACCTATTGCATTGTCCCGTCAGTGCGGGGGTTAGAACAATCTCGGACTCCGGCAGCGATCCGACAAGAGATCGAAGCGGTTGCTGCTGCAGGCTACAAAGAGATCACGCTCTTGGGGCAAAACATTGATGCCTATGGACGCGATCTCGATCCCAAGGTCAATCTGGCTCAGCTCTTGCGGTATGTTCATGATGTAGACGGGATCGAACGGATCCGTTTTGCCACCAGCCACCCGCGCTACTTTACCGAAGAACTGATCCAAACCTGTGCTGAATTACCCAAAGTTTGCGAACATTTTCACATTCCATTTCAAGCAGGGAACGACGAAGTTTTGAAGCGGATGCGGCGGGGCTATACCCAGGAACGCTATCGGCAAATGATCGCTCTGATCCGGAGTTACATTCCTAATGCAGCGATCAGTGGAGATGCGATCGTTGGCTTCCCTGGCGAAACGGAAGATCACTTTCAAGACACCCTTGATCTGGTGCGAGAGATTGGATTTGATCAGCTCAACACAGCAGCCTTCTCACCACGACCGGGTACCCCTGCTGCTACCTGGGATGAACAGTTGCCTGAAGACATAAAAAGCGATCGCCTCCAACGCCTCAATCGAGTGGTTTCAGAAGCTGCAGCGATCTGTAGTGCCCGCTATTTGGGCCAACAGGTTGAGGTTCTGGTGGAGGATCGCAACCCCAAACACCCGGATCAAGTCATGGGCCGGACTCGCACGAACCGAATGGTTTTCTTCGAGGGTAATCTCGATGCTCTGCGGGGATCCCTAGTCCAGGTTGAGATCTCGACGACTCGTGCGTTCTCCCTCAGTGGATCCCAAGTCTAAACCTGAGAGGCTTCCATAATTTGTAGATCGGTGGTTGATCGATCCCAACAAAAAGCAGGGAAGGATCTCACCCTCCCCTGCAACACAGAAGAAACGGCTAGGCTCAGAGGATCAAACTAGCGGTTGAACCCAAAACCACCAGATTGGCCAAGACCACTGGGTTTGTGAACCAAGAAGCTCAGCACCTGGCATTGGCGAATGTTATCGAAGCCCACCACCCGGATGTAGCAGTTGGGGAATGAGCTGCGGCACGATTGCACTTCAGACAGCACCTCTTGGGTCGTGGTGGCGCTGAACAGAGGCAGCTTCCACATGGTCCAGAAGAACTCTTCGGGAGCCGAAGTCTCATTGAACTCGATTGCAGCAAAATAACCCTGATCGAGAATGTACTGGATCTGCTTAGTGATCTGCAGATCAGTCAGGGGAGGCAGGTACGAGAGGGTTTCGTAACGACGCTCTTTCGGTAGAGTTTGCATAGCTCCTCGTAGGATCGTGAATGATGTGAATTGAACGGATGACGATCGGGTCTGAACTAGACTTCTGAGTAGGATCCTCAGGCTTCTGCTTCTGGATGAGGTTGGATCGGTTGATCCGGATCCGTTTGGGTATCGGAGATCTGCAACTGGGTGATCCGTTCCAGATGGTGGCGACGGTGTTCCATGTTCGCCTGTTGAATCCCCGTCTGAGCCATCTCTGGGAGAAAGTCAGCAATCTCGTTGGCCAGATGTTCTCGAACCGTCATGATCCGGAAGGCAAGTTCAGGGTTAGCCTTGAGCAGCTCCCGAAGATACTCTTCCCCGTCCTGGAGCTTGCCTACAGGAGAGAAACTGGCTAGCCAGTGAGCTCGCGGTGGATCGGTTTGCTGCATTTGCAACACCACAGTCCGCATTGCCTGGTAGGTGAGATAGCTTGTCAACGTTTTGGCCGTAGACTTCGCAATCTGCTTCAGATCCATAGTTGACCCTCATTCAGGTCAGAGCAACAGTGAGATCCTTAGGAGATCCTCATGGGATCCCGACGCGATCTCAACCAAGAGAGAAAGGGTTGAGGGTGACTGACATGAGACTGGGTGCAAGGAAGGGAAGGATCAGCACCCCAACAACCCGACAAATCCAACAAGACTTCAGAACCCATTCCGGAACAGACTTGCACGTTCTGGATCGGTTCTGTGGCACCGGGTTTAGAGGGTGTCAACAGCCTTGAATTCAAACTTGATTTCCTTCCACACTTCGCAAGCGATCGCCAACTCAGGAGACCACTTGGCAGCTTCCCGGATCACATCGTTGCCTTCGCGGGCCAGATCGCGGCCTTCGTTACGAGCCTGGATGCAAGCTTCCAGCGCCACCCGGTTAGCCATAGCACCCGGAGCATTGCCCCAAGGGTGACCCAGCGTACCACCCCCAAACTGGAGACAAGCATCATCGCCGAAGATCTCAACCAGGGCAGGCATGTGCCAAACGTGGATCCCACCGGAAGCCACAGGCATCACACCGGGCATCGACGCCCAATCCTGAGTGAAGAAGTTGCCACGGGAGCGATCGGCTTCCACGTAGTTTTCCCGCATTTGATCAACAAAGCCGAGAGTGATCGCCCGTTCGCCTTCCAGTTTACCGACCACCGTTCCAGAGTGGAGGTGATCACCACCGGACATCCGTAAACACTTGGCCAAGACGCGGAAGTGCATCCCGTGGTTCTTCTGACGGTCGATCACAGCGTGCATGGCGCGGTGAATGTGCAGCAGCACTCCGTTATCCCGGCACCAGCGAGACAGTGTGGTGTTCGCCGTAAAACCACCCGTGAGGTAGTCGTGCATGATGATCGGAGCTTCGATCTCTTTGGCGTACTCAGCCCGCTTCATCATTTCTTCGCAGGTGGGAGCCGTCACGTTCAGATAGTGACCCTTGATCTCACCCGTTTCAGCTTGGGACTTCTTGATCGCTTCCATCACAAACAGGAATCGATCACGCCAGCGCATGAAGGGCTGAGAATTGATGTTCTCGTCATCTTTGGTGAAATCGAGACCGCCACGCAGACATTCATACACGGCCCGACCGTAGTTTTTGGCGGACAGACCTAGCTTTGGCTTGATCGTGCAACCCAGCAACGGACGACCATACTTGTTCAGCTTATCGCGCTCAACCGTGATCCCGTGGGGAGGTCCCTGGAAGGTCTTCAGGTAAGCCACAGGAATGCGCAGATCTTCCAAACGCAGAGCTTTCAGGGCTTTGAAGCCAAATACGTTCCCCACGATCGAGGTCAGCATGTTGGTGACGGAGCCCTCTTCAAACAGATCGAGCGGGTAGGCAACGAAGCAGAAGTATTGGTTATCTTCGCCCGCCACTGGCTCAACGTCGTAGCAACGGCCCTTGTAACGATCCAGATCGGTCAACAGATCGGTCCAAACCGTGGTCCAGGTTCCGGTTGAAGACTCTGCTGCCACTGCTGCACCAGCTTCTTCGGGTGGAACTCCCGGCTGAGGCGTCATACGGAAGCACGCGAGAATATCGGTGTCTTTGGGGGTGTAGTCGGGGGTGTAGTAGGTCAGCTTGTAATCTTTGACCCCAGCCTGATACCCAGCTTTGCTTTGCGTTCTGGTTTGAGAATAAGACACGTGAACTCCACCTCTCTGAGTGAATGACAACTTGCGGTTGGCGAACACAACCTCGGCTAGAGATCGAACCCTCTAACCCAGATCAGGCAATGAATCAACGGCACGGATCGATGACAGGATCGATCGCCAACTGAATGAGACTCCATCGACTCCAAAACTCAGTCAAACTATGCCGCCCTCCCAGGTTTTTGGTTCACCGATCGAACCTGGGCTCACACCGTTTTCAGCTAGCCAGTACACTAGCCGTACCTCACTGTTGAACCGCTATCCGCAATGGCATCGGCTGTCCATACAGCTTTGTTTTTGCCCGTTAAGGGTAAGTTATCACTTTTGGCGATTTTGTGTTTATTACTTTATTTATGAGATCGATTAGTTTAGTTAAACGATTTCGACACAACTGCAGAACTTGATCAGGATTCTACATAAAAGTCAACAAACCCTGCTCCTCCTCGTCTTGCAGGAGCTTAATCCGCCTGGATCGGACAAAGCCGACCCTGATCTCAAGAACCCGCTAGGCATTAAACCACATGGGGCTAACCTCTGAGTGCAAACATTTGTTGTGAATTCAGCTCTAGATACTTAGGTGATTTTCCAAAGTGATCGAGGGACTGGCGTAAAGATATAGCCATCGGTCAAGTTGCCAAAAGTTCGACAGCGCTGCGATCCCCAGCGGAAGCCATACAGGACAATGTAGGCACAGATCACAGCATCCATCTGATCTTCATAATCCTTCAGTTGACGACCCTTCAAATGGTGGATCGGTTGTTGAACGAGCTGATCTTGTCCTTGTAGCGAGGGATCGGCCTCCTGCAAACTGGCCATGAGTGTCTGGTAGCGCTTCCATGCTTGCAGTCGTTCCTCCCAACTGCGAGAAGGTTTGGCTTTATATTTCAAGATCCGCTCTAAATCAAAGATCCCGACCATACCAGAATGCGGAAATACTTCGATCACTTGCCGAATGGGTTGATTCGGTTCAATTGGAGTTGTATGCACAAAACCTCGTTGGATCAGCTGTTCAACTAGCGCTTCTCCACGCACCACTCCATCAAAAACCAGACGTTGGCGATTAGCTGGGTGGGCTCCAGCGTGATAAGGGCGAAAGATCTGACCAATCTCAGCTTCTGCCGATCGACGACCTGTAAGATTGGGAACATGAAGAGGGGCGTCAACAGCCACCAGAACTGTTTCAGTCTGGGTATACCGATCCACAAGCGCCAGGATCTCCGTATCCTCCTTCAGGATCTTAGTCTCCATCAAGACTGCCTCCACTGAAGAGCCTTGGATGACTGCAACTCCCGACCAATTCCGCGGAGACCAGGCAAGATCAATGCCAATACAGGTTACCGATAATGATCCATCTCGATAAGTCATGGGAAACCGAAAAGCGGATCGAGAGCGTGAGGATCTCATAGAACAGAGAGAAAAAACTTTTGTAAAGTCATGAGATCGTGATCTTTTCCTAACAACCCTAACTCTTACAACTGATCCGGGTCCAAACCTAGATCGATGAGCCTCTGTCAGAGTCTCCGTTCTCGCTGCTCTAACTCCGAACAGTTTCAAACAGCATCGAGAGCCATGCAGAAGCCATGTGATTAAGCCATGCGGTGAAGCGAGTAACGGCCTGGTTGGCTGCCGCCCATGAGAAACTGCCCTCGGTTGATACCGGAGCCTACAGCAAAGCTCGTAAACGCCTACCGCTAGGGGTACTCCAACCCTTGCTGCAGCGAACCGCCAGCGAACTGACAGCTCAAATCAACCCTGAGCACCAGTGGTGTGGACGACGGGTGAAAGCCTACGATGGCACAACGCTCTTGATGAGTGATACCCCTGCCAACCAGCAGGTCTATCCGCAACACACCCATCAACCAGCAGGGTGTGGGTTTCCTCTGGCCAAGCTGGTGGTGTGATTTTGCGTGACCACCGGAGCGGTTCTCGAAGTCGGCATTGCTCCCTTTAAGACCAGCGAATGGCACTTGTCGCAGCAACTGTATGCCACGTTGCCTCCGGAGGAGGTTGGGGTTGCCGATTCTGCCTATGGTACCTACGTCGATTTGGCGCTGGTTCGGGCTCAGGGAGCTGATGCCGTCTTTCGCAAACACTCTGGACGCCGCTGTGATGTTCGAGGGGGCAAGCGACTGGGGATTGGGGACCACATTGTGCAGTGGCAACGTCCTGCGAGTTGCCCGTCATCGATGAAGCGAGCGGACTTTGAGGCATTACCCGCAAGCCTTGAAGTCAGAGAAGTTCACCTATTGATTCAACGTCGTGGATTTCGCCCCAAGGAGATCATCCTGGTGACGACGTTACTGGACCCCAAGCCCTACAGCAAAGCGAAGCTGGCCGAACTGTATCAGTTGCGTTGGCAAGCCACGGAGGTGAATCTCAACCATCTCAAAACGATGTTGAAGATGGAACAGATTGCGGCGAAAACACCTGAGATGGTGCAAAAGGACATTTACATGCATTTGCTCACCTACAACTTGCTGCGCACCCTGATGTGGCAAGCCGCCGCAGCCACTGCGGGTTCCCCCCTACGACTGTCGTTGCAGCAAACTCGCCAACAGTTCAATCACTTCCGAGCGCCGTTCGCTCTGGCCACGGATCGGCAACGGCAGCAGCTCTACACCACACTGCTCAGCGTCACTGCCACGTTGTGTGTCCCCCTAAGACCCCATCGAGTGGAGCCTAGAGTGGTCAAAGGCAGACCCAAACCTTTCCCAGGATGCAGCAGCCTCGTTCAGTGCTCAAAGCAAAACTGGCTGCTTAATTCGGCTTCCGTCAGTGCCATTCAACTAAAGATGTTGAGATCTCTGTGAACTATGCCCGCTAGAGCCAAAGGGATCGAGAACATGGCCCAAAAACTAGGTTTTGAAAAAATTCGGCAAAAGGGCAGTCACGCTCGATGGAGACACCCTGACGGCAGATCAACAACCATTCCAACTCATATAATGCAGAGATCGGCAGGTGGCTATTCAAAGAAATGATCAAACAGTTGGGGATCACCGAAGATGAATTCAATTAATTGCGCTAGATCTCCTCTTAAAAAGACTAAAATATACAACAATTTATCTAGATCAGGATTGGATTTACGCTGTCTCCGCTAGTGATCTCCAGATCCTAATGCAACAGCTTGGAGGGTAGGAACAAAGGTTGGGTAGGAGATCCGGGCACAGTCGGCACCCTCGATCACCGTTTTCCCTTTGGCAACCAACGCTGCGATCGCTAAACTCATGGCAATCCGATGATCGTTGTAGCTTTCAACTTCTGCCCCTTGGAGCATGGATCCACCGTGGATTTCCAGTCCATCGGGATGTTCGATCACCTTAGCCCCCAGCTTGGTCAGCTCTTTGGCAATGGCTGCCAACCGATCACTCTCCTTAACCCGTAATTCAGCTGCATCTCGGATCAGGGTGACCCCCTCAGCACACGCGGCGGCAACCGCCAGGATCGGGATTTCATCGATCAAGCGCGGGATCACCTCTCCCCCAATCGTGCATCCTTTCAACGAAGCCGTTTGGACTCGCAGATCGCCCAACGGTTCTCCGGCAATCTCCTGCTGGTTTTCGATCTGGATCTGAGCGCCCATCTCCTGCAAGATATCCAGGATCCCGGTTCGGGTTGGATTGAGACCGATGTTTTGGATCACGAGATTCGCCTTGGGGACAATCGATCCGGCAACTAACCAGAACGCGGCTGAGCTAATATCCCCTGGAACCGTCACCGCTTGACCCACTAGGTTTGCCCCACTGCGCACGGTAACAGTTTTGGTGGTTGGATCCGTTTCCAGATGTGCCCCAAAGGCTTTCAACATTCGCTCGGAGTGATCGCGGGATAGGGCGGGTTCGGTCACCAAGGTTTCCCCAGTCGCGGTCAATCCAGCCAACAGAATACAGGATTTGACTTGGGCGGATGCGATCGGAGAGTGGTAATGGATCCCGTTCAGGTGTCGCCCCTGCACCGCGAGTGGAGCTAAGTTTCCTCCCGATCGACCCCAGATCTCAGCCCCCATCTGCCGCAGTGGATCCGCAACCCGTCGCATCGGACGTGAGCGCAAGGATCGATCCCCCGTCACGGTAAAAAATCGATCGGGTTGTCCAGCCAACACCCCCAACATCAGCCGGATCGTGGTGCCAGAGTTGCCCGCATTCAAAACCTCTTCGGGTTCTTGCAACTGACCTAAGCCAATCCCTTTGATCTGGACATACTCAGGATTCAGCTCTGAGATCTCGGCTCCCATGGCCCGAAAACAGGCTGCTGTACTTTGAGGATCCTCCCCCACCAGCAAACCTTGAATGGTTGTTTCTCCCTCAGCCAGGGATCCCAACATCAAAGCGCGGTGCGAGATCGACTTATCTCCAGGCACCGTCATCGAACCCTGCAAGGTGTCACAGGTTGAGAGGGTTAACCGATTTGCCTCAACAACAGCCACAGATCCTGATCCTGTCAGCAACATCTTGTGATCCTACCGCTTCTCGACTCCAGTTGCGGATCAGCGAGAGTGGAGAATTAGGGAACTGATCCGTTTTTGGAGAGATTAGCTAGTGGGTATGGATCAAACCGTGGTTCATGGCGACAAGTAAGAGTCTATCGATCATAGCCCGTAGTACAGATGCATACCCCCGCATCTCAGCATGGCTTCTAGCCTGTTCAAAGCCTTGCCACTGCTGCATCATCGTGTACCGAATCTCTCGGATCTCAGGATTGGGCCTTAGCGCACGGGGATCGTAAGCGTTCTTCCTGTGTAGAGCTCAGCAGTTAGGATCAACTTCGCTTCTCCAGACTTCCCTTTGGTATAGTGATCGGGGTACTGTTGACGTAAACGTTCAACTTGTGCAAGAAGAGTTTCAAACTGCATCATAAAAAGAGGGTGGGCTAATATGATCCATCCATTGATCATAAGTGGCTGATCTTCTGTAGACAAACCTACTCGTTCTCCTCTGGAAGTGGATCATTCATATCGATCTCAATACCTGCAACTAAATCCTGGGCATGTCTGACATGGTAATGCATTTGCATTGTCCCTTCACCCCTATCCCTCAGCATCAGCACTATTTTCAAAACACTACTGAGAAGAAAGATTTGAACATGAGTTTCTAGATCAACTTCTGTCGCAATAGTGCTTCACGACTCAAGGTTAAACCCTTAGATCAGCCCGTGGATCGTAGGATTGGATCTTTTGCAGTTGTTCGTAGAGATCTCGCTCTTGGGGGGAAACCTTGTCTGGAACATTGACCTGGATGATCACGTACTGATCGCCGCGTCCTCCTTCTCGTCGAGGGAACCCTTTACCATTTAGACGCAATTTTCGACCGGATTGAGTTGCAGCCGGTAAGTTTAATCGCACCATGCCATCGAGTGTAGGGACTTCTACTTGAGCACCCAAGATCGCTTCACTGGGCGTCACAGGCAGATCACAGAAGAGATCAGATCCTTCAAGTCGGAAAAAGGGATGCTCTTTCAATTCGATCTTGAGATAGAGATCTCCATGCCCTCCATCGGGACGTGGATGACCTTGGCCTCGTAGACGGATCTTTTTCCCAGCTGTGATCCCTGACGGAATATTGACCTCTAAGACGCGCCCACCTTCTACCCGCAGTTTGCGCTTGCCACCGTCATACGCTTCCTGCAAGCTGAGATAGATCGTGGCTTCGGCATCATAATTGGTGCTAGTGGAGTCGGTACTAAACCCACTAAATCCAGATGCTCCTGGTGGTCGGTACCCTGTGGTTGTGCGTTGTTGGCGTCCGACGCGACCAAGAAGCTGATCGATAAAATCTTGAAAATCATCAAACTGGCTAAAGTCAACCCCCTGACCAAAACCAGCGCTACTCCAGTCTTCCGGGCTAAATCCACTGAAAGGGCTGGCACCACTATAGGATCCCGCTGCTGATCGGAAGCCGCCCTGTTGATAATACTGGCCAAACTGATCGTATTGTCGCCGTTTGCCAGGATCGGAGAGGACTTCGTAGGCTTCGTTGACATCTTTGAATTTTTCTTCAGCCTCTTTATTGTCAGGATTGAGATCAGGGTGATACTTGCGAGCCAGCCGCCGATAGGCCCGCTTGATCTCCTCGGTGCTACCTTGCTTATTGACTCCTAAGATCGAGTAGTAATCCTTGAAGTTTTGCATCAGCGTTCAACTTCCTTCACGATGTCTATCGAGACAACAGGGATCTATCCACAGTAGCGCCAGAGCCAGAAGCTGGGCTGAACCAGAGGGATCCTGAGACAGAAGGGACAGATCCTGGGACTATGCCGCTTGGCTACCCTTGTCTGACCCTATTATCACTCACCGCCCCCCTCCTGATGCCATTCAGCAGAGATGGAATGATCCTGAGAGCTCCGATCCTGAGCTTGGATCCCAGAACATGAGAGCTCTTCTGGATCAATTGGGATCATTTGGGATCAATTGGGATCATTTGGGATCGGCTGCCCATCCTCAAGCCACTAGGCTTATGCGAAGGATCCTAGGCGATGGGTCCGATCCCAACGAGGCTGGAGGACTACTTGGACTCTGTGAAGTCAGCGTCGATCACATCATCGTTGCTGCTTGTGCTGCCCTCTGATCCAGGGGTTTCAGGCGCAGGACCTTCACCTGGAACACCTCCTGCTTGCTGATAGAGATCGCTACTCATGGCATAGAGAGCCTCTTGCAGGGCTGTTTCTTTGGCTTTGATGTCATCAAGATCATCGGTCTGGATCGCTTCGCGCAGATCCTTGATCAACGTCTCGATCGTGCTGCGCTTCTCATCGGGGATCTTGTCTCCCAACTCTTTGAGCTGACGTTCGGCTTGATAGGCAAGGCTGTCGGCCCGGTTGCGTTGCTCGATGCGCTCCCGACGGACCTGATCTTCAGAAGCATATTTTTCGGCTTCAGAGACCATCCGCTCCACTTCCTTGCTGTCAAGGGTAGATGCACCTGTGATCGAGATCCGCTGTTCTTTGCCACTGCCCTTGTCTTTAGCCGTCACATTCAAAATGCCGTTGGCGTCAATGTCAAACGTGACTTCGATCTGAGGGACGCCACGGGGAGCAGGGGGGATCCCGTCTAGCTTGAAGCGGCCCAACGACTTATTATCTCTAGCCATTTCCCGCTCACCCTGGATCACATGGATCTCAACAGAGGTCTGACCATCTTCAGCGGTGGAGAAAACCTCAGACTTACGGGTGGGGATGGTGGTATTGCGGGGGATCAGTTTGGTGGCAACGCCGCCCAGGGTTTCAACCCCCAGCGACAAGGGAGTCACATCCAGCAACAGCACATCTTTGACTTCACCGGCCAGCACACCTGCCTGGATCGCAGCACCAACTGCCACCACTTCATCCGGGTTCACGGACTGGTTGGGTTCCTTGCCGATCAGCTCGCGGACTAACTGCTGAATTGCAGGGATCCGGATTGAGCCACCTACCATCACCACTTCATCGATCTCGGTCTTCGAGACTTTGGCATCGCGGAGGGATTGCTCCACTGGGCCTCGGCAGCGTTGGATCAAGTCGGCAGCCAGATCCTCAAATTTGGCGCGGCTCAGTTTCAGATCGAGGTGCTTGGGTCCGTCCGAAGTCGCGGTGATAAAGGGAAGATTGATCGTGGTTTCGGAAACACTGGAGAGTTCGATCTTGGCTTTTTCAGCAGCTTCGGTCAGGCGCTGCAGGGCTTGGCGATCATTGCGCAGATCCAGTCCTTCCTGCTTCTTGAACTCTTCAGCCATCCAGTCCACAATCTTCTTGTCGAAGTCATCACCCCCCAGGTGAGTATCCCCACTGGTAGACTTCACTTCAAACACGCCGTCGCCGATTTCCAGTATCGAGACATCGAAGGTACCCCCCCCCAAGTCAAACACCAGAATG
>CAZONZ010000079.1:11565-13072 GCA_964581005.1 uncultured bacterium | reverse complement strand
ATGTAAGGGATCGTTTCTTTGCCATCAAGATCAGGGGGCAAGATCCCAGTTTGGGCTGCAACTTCTACAACCGCTGAGGGCAATAGGGCAAGCAGAAGCAGCACCCCGCCCGCCAAAGTACAGGCAATATACAAACTGCGCAGATCACGGGCCTGGATCACAAATTGCTGGTATTTCATATCGATTAGCACTAACAAAAGCGTCGGAATGATAATGCTGATCAGATCCACAAGCGTGAGTTGATGAAGAGAACTCACAAAACCAAGCGGCATATGCAAGTACGTTGGGATCCCATGCAAAACCCAAAGGCAGTACACCAAAGCCAGCAAATTTAAGATCAGTAACCCTCGAAAGATCCAACTCACCCGATCTACAGACAACAGTGACAGGCACAGGAATAGGATCACTAATCCGATCATCCCTGGCAACAGCGAGACTCCCAAGACTTTCAAAATGAACGATCCAGAAATGATCTGTGCTGCTTCGATCCCAATCAACGAAGTCCACGACATCACCCCGATCAAGGCTTTGACCTGAGTGCCGTAACGATCTCCTAAGAGCGTCCAGATCTGCTCAACCTCCTGCCAGTAGAGTTTGGCTAAGAGCAACAGCGCCAGTGTGCCCAGTCCAATCGAGACGGCATAGAGGCTGCCTGCAGATCCGATCGCATAGGCTTTTTCAGCTGTTCCTAACAGAAATCCCAATCCGTAGTGAGCTGAGACCAGCAACGCTGTGAGTGACAGGATTCCTAAGCGGCGATGATCCAATGTGTTCACCCTAAACCTTTCTGATAGCTAACCTGCAATCGTATTCTGGACACGATATCTTTTTTCGCGTGGGACTGCACCCTACCATTTGCTGCAAGGGTTGATCGAGCTTCATATCGAGCTTCATAATGAGATTGGCTGAACCGTCCACGCCTGACGATCCGATTCCTCCGATTCCTTTGATTCAGATTGTGCTACCTCTGTTGAGCTAAAGATGTGTTGCTCTTCCTGCGCCGTCCCTCTCGTCATAAGATCGATCTCACGCAATCCTACCCCTGTCCCAACTGCCAGCAGGGGGAACTCCGACTGATCGCACTCACCGAAGCTCTCGGCTGTAATCGTTGCCAACACATTTTTGCGATTACCCCGGATCAAACCCATGCCGAACAACTCGCGGTTTCGCATCCTCATCAGAAGGTTTGGTATTGGAATGGATCGGAATGGATCCTGGAGCGAGAGTCTTCACCTATGGTCACGTTGCTGTGGGGGATCGCTGCGATCACGATCGTTTTACTGGTCCTAATCAGCCTTTTCCTGGCAGTATTAATCCTAGGTAGTTCCTGATCTGAGCCAGTTCATTGGCTTCTGAGATCACGGACTAGCTCAAGGATGATGAGGCCACCCAGGGGATCGAGCGATGAGGAGCCCCATGTGAACGACTTTGATATCGGAACCACGCTCCGGCATGTTCGTCGGACCTCAACCCAGCTGATGCATCTGAGTGGATCGGTGCGGAATCT
>CAZONZ010000079.1:0-11465 GCA_964581005.1 uncultured bacterium | reverse complement strand
ATGGCGCTGAAAACCGGGAATGGCGTTGTCATTGCCAGTAGCGATGTGACTCGGCATACTCACGACACCTTGATCTCACTGCTCAGTCGAGCGGCCTACAAAGCCGGGATTCCAGAAGGGGTGATCCAATCTATTCCCGGAGATGATCTTTTGCCTCCCGATCCTAACGAAACCCCGGCCTTGCCCGTCCTGCAGCAATCTCGCTACATCGATCTGGTGATCCCCTATGGGCGACCGAGTTGGGTCGAACAGGTGGAGTTGATCGCTACAGTCCCTGTGCTCAAAACCCAGTTGGGACACGGCCATGCCTATGTGGATGCGTCCATCAGCTGGCAGCAATTCCAAACCCTCCTGCTCGGACAGCTGGGTCGCACCCTAACCGAAGGACTCTGGGCCTATCAGCCGATCGTGTTGTGGTTATTGCTCCATTGCGGCTGGGCTGAGCAGCATCTGGCCGAATTGATCACTGAATTGACCCATCGTGGCTTAGCGATCCAGGTTGGAGCCGACATCCAGGCGCAATTTCCCCATCTACCTGCAATTTCTGATCGAGTAGATTCAGCCGAACAACCCCATGTTCGTTTACAGATCGTCGAGACGTTGGAGACCGCCATCACCTGGATCAATAAGCACGGCAATGGATCGTGGGAAGCGATCTTGTCGGATTCGCACATGGCTACGCAACAATTTGTGCGAGAAGTCAATGCCGCCACGTTGTATGTGAATAGCTCACCCCTGATGCTGATCAATCTCCACGATCCGGTCAGTCTAGGCTTACCTCGTGAAATTGCCCTGGGGATCTCAACGCAAAAACTGCATGTGCGCGGACCGATTGATCTAGAAGCCTTAACAACCGTCAAATATGTCACTCGTGGCGGAGTCTTGATCGAGGGATCGGCAGACAAACGCTAATCACATTGGATACAAGCTTTCCCTGCTCTGAAGGTAGGGATCTACTCGCTGCCGTTGGGCCACCTGATTTTGTCCCAATGTTAACCCTCTGCCTTGAACATGTACTTGGAGAAGAGACCCTGAGTTATGGCAGCATATCTAAACAGTGATCCGGAGCAAATATCTTCTGCTTTTGCTGATTTTTTAGATAATGACTCACCCAAGGTACGTAATCAGTTTGAGTTGTCACTACTTGAGCTTGAGGCTGAAAATCGTGGGATTCGTTTAATTCCTGTTGTCCTAGCTAGCTTACCGAAGCAATATGCCCCTTCTTTTCCTGATAAAGTCAAGAATTTAACTTGGGTGGATTTTCGTGAAGAATCTCCAGATCCTTTAGAGAACCTGATCAATGCAATTAAGAAAAACAATGAGCCACCGATGAATTAGCAGTTACTTGGTTTACTCAGATCCAAGTCGTACTATGAACTGGTGTAACTCGTTCCTGTAACCTCCTAACCGATCCGATTGACCTCATGAGTGCCATTTCTGAACGCTTCCAATCTCTCCGATCCCAACAGGCCAAGGCGCTGATCCCTTATATTACCGCTGGGGATCCCGATCTCGACACCACCTTCAAAGCCCTGCAAGTTCTCGATCACGCTGGAGCCGATCTGATCGAACTCGGTGTCCCTTACTCCGATCCGCTGGCGGATGGTCCTGTGATCCAAGCCGCTGCCACCCGATCCTTAGCACGAGGAACTCGCCTCAATGCGATCCTGGCTGGACTCCCCGCACTCCACCTTCAAGCCCCGATCATCCTCTTCACCTACTACAACCCGATCCTGCAATTTGGATTATCTCAATTCATGAACACGATCCGATCCGCAGGCTGCAGCGGTTTAGTCGTGCCCGATCTCCCGATCGAAGAGGCGGAACCGATCCTGAAAGCGGCTCACCAAGAAGGCTTAGATGTGATCCTGTTGGTTGCCCCCACCAGCTCCCCAGAACGGATGCACCAGATCGCTCGCCTTTCCTCTGGATTCGTCTATTTAGTCAGCACCACAGGGGTCACAGGTCAACGCGAAGCCCTCGCCACTCAGATCCCGAACCTGATCCAAACCTTACGCCAACAAACGGATCTCCCGATTGGAGTCGGATTTGGCATTTCAACCCCCGATCATGCCCGCCAGATCACCGCGTGGGGAGCAGACGCTGCAATCGTTGGGAGTGCCTTTGTTCAACGCCTTGCTCAAGCTCCGGATTCGCAAATAGGTCTAGACCGGATTGATCAATTCTGCCGTGACCTTAAACAGGCCCTGAGTTGAGATCATTGAGATCGAACTGCTATGATTTCAGTGCATTTTTGCCTAGATACAGCTTCAGGGAATCTGTCCAGGATCTTGCAAATAATCTTTACCTTTGCCCAAATCTAGCTTTAGGGAATCTGTCCAGGATCTTGCAAACAATCTTTACCTTAATGATGAGATCATGTCTGAAACTGAGTGCGATCGATTCACCGGATCGAGATCATTCCGAACAAAACTCCAGGATCGATAGTGTTCCGTTGCAAATCTTCATAAATTCCTCAGCCATGACACGCTATAAAATAACCTGGAGGCTGGGCAGGACATGATCTACAGGACTGTTGAACGTTTGGATTTGCTCTGAACGTGGCGATAAGCTTGCAGACGTTGTCTTCTCCGATTGGATATTTGGATCAAGCCAACCGATCTGGGAGTTTTGTCCCTCTCTGTAGAAGGCTCAGTCACTCTCCAAAGCTCAACTTTGGTCCAACTGTTGCACAACCATTAAGGAGTATTGATCATGCAAGACGCCTTTACCCGCGTGATTGCTCAAGCTGATGCTAGAGGCGCTTTCCTGAGCGATGCAGAGTTCGAGAAGCTGAATACTCTGATCGCCGAAGGTAGCAAGCGTTTGGATTCTGTGAACCGGATCACCAGCAACGCCGCTCAGATCGTAAGCGATGCCGCTCGGTCTCTGTTTGCTCAAGAGCCTGACCTGATCGCTCCCGGTGGCAATGCTTACACCAACCGCCGTATGGCTGCTTGCCTGCGTGACATGGAAATCATCCTGCGCTACATCACCTACGCAACCCTGGCTGGCGATGCTTCCGTCCTCGAAGATCGCTGCTTGAACGGTCTGCGCGAGACCTATGTTGCTCTGGGTGTGCCTGCTAACTCTGTGGCAACTGGCATTGCTGCCATGAAGAAGATCGCTCTGGAGAAAGTCATGGATCCTGCTGGGATCACCCCTGGCGATTGCTCTGCTCTGCAAAGCGAAGTTGCCAGCTACTTCGACAAAGCTGCTGCTGCCATTGTTTAAGTTCAACGATCGCAGGTGGGGCTGGGGTTTAAGCCTGAGTCTCAATCCCTGATCCGTTGACTATATGGGTAACGCTGGATCGTTCGATCTCACCCATCCTTTTTGACAACATCCCGTAAGAGAATCATCATTTCAGGAGTAGCAAGGTGAAAACTGTCATTACTGAAGCCATCGCGGCTGCTGACAACCAAGGCCGTTTCCTCAACGCCAGCGAACTGCAAGCAGTGAATGGTCGCCTCCAGCGGGCTGCAGCTTCCATGGAAGCTGCACGGGTGATCACCGCCAATCAGGAAACCCTGGTGCGCGAAGCTGTTCAAGAAGTCTTCAAGAAATTCCCTTACCTGTCCCAGCCGGGTGAAATGGGATCCACCGACATCTTCCGGGCTAAGTGCGCTCGTGATGTGGGCTACTACGTTCGTTTTGTCACCTACTGCTTGGTGGCTGGCGGCACTGGTCCTATGGATGACTACTTGGTTGCCGGTCTGCGTGAAGTGAACCGCTCTTTCAACCTCTCCCCCAGCTGGTACATCGAAGCTCTGAACTACATCAAGAGCCGGACCAACGCCATGCTGAGCGGCCAAGCTGCCAACGAAGCTCGCATCTACATCGACTACGCAATCAACGCCCTCAGCTAAGCTGAACCGGATCGATTGCCACTCTTCGGATCCCTCATTACCCCGGTGATGGGCTGATCGTGTGATTGTGAAAGCATGTGCGAGAAGGCGAAGGGCCAGTGGTGCAGGGTTTATGGGAACGATCCTGACGATGCACGACAATCTTAAGGCTCCCGGATCACTCAGCATGACTAGCTGTTCGCCTTGCTCGCTTGCTCCCGGCTGATAATGAACCTCATATCAGAAAAGAACGATGTACGGCCAAAGCACAACAGGCGTTGAAACTCTGACTGAATCAGGCAGTCGTGTTTTCAAAATCGAATATACGGGCCTGCTGAATCCCCTGGATTCTCTGCCTACCTCTGATAAAGTCCGCCGCAGCACTCAAACCTCTGTGGTTCCCTACAGCCGCATGTCCACTGAAGTGCGCCGGATCCTGGGTATGGGCGGCAAGATCACCGCTGTTACCCCTGTGGTTACTGCCAATCAGGAAGCCTAAGTGGACTCGATCGCGTCAAACACAGCCGTTGCCCCAACCCGGCTCGCCTGGGAAGATGCTGTGGCTCAGTTGCAAGGATCCGATCCGTCTCAACGCTACTATGCAGCCTGGTATCTGGGCACCATCCGAGATCCTCGCAGTGTGGACCCTCTGGTAGAAGCCCTTCACGATCAGATGGATCGAACGGCGTTAGGAGGCTACCCACTGCGGCGCAATGCGGCTAAGGCGTTGGGATTGATCGGGGATCGGCGAGCTGTGCCAGGGTTGATTACGGCGTTGGATTGCACGGATCCCATGGTTCGGGAGGAAGTGGCCTACGCTCTGGCTCAATTAGGGGATCCCACTGCAATTTCACCGTTGCAGGAGCTGTTGCAGGATCCTTCGGTTGAGCAACCCTGGGAAGCGATCATCGAAGCTTTAGGGCAATTGAATGCTCAGGCTGCCTCAGACAGGATCCGTCCGTTTCTTGATCATGAGTCGGAACGAGTCCGATCGGCAGCAGCATGGGTGTTGTATCGATTCACAGGAGATCGTGATCTAACGCAGATCCTGGTGGATTTGCTGCATCATGAGAACAAATCGCTCCGACAAGCAGCCCTGTTTGATCTGGCGGAATCCGGATGGATCGGTGGGGCTGAGTTGATCGCAGGATCAGATCTACCCGTCAACTTGCGGTTAAATGCCTTAAAGCGATTGTTTGATGTCGCAACCCAAGATCCTTCAGAGGCATCTGTAGCTTCAGGATCTTCAGGATCTTCAGGATCCTCTGAATTGAAATCGATCACCCCTGTTGCAACTGAGATCATGCCTTGGATCGAAAGTCTGCTTTAGATAGCTGAAGCCTTCAGATGATCCTGTCTTAGCTGTGTTTGATGCTGGCGAATGGATCGCTCTGATCCTTATGGATCTCTGTACTGCACCCTCCTTTCCGCAAGAGGGGTTTCCACTTGGTGGATCTGTACTTCGGAAATCTGGGTAACCCTGTGGTGTGATTGTTGTTTGCTGGATCGATTGAGTTTGTTTGCCATGTCCTCTTCTGCTGCGCCCACTCGTCCAACCCTTGATCAGCTGGTGGCTGATCTGGATCAAGCTATCTCAGCAGAGGCGATGGTGGCGGCGATCCAGGGTTTAGGAGCAACTCATGATCCAGCCGCGTTACCGCATTTGATCCGAGCCTTTGGCTTCAATCGTCCGGCGGTTGGGGATGCAGCTCTGACTGCCGTGATCGCGTTTGGGGCTGTGGCGGTTACCCCTTTACTGGAGCTGATCGATGGCTATGACTACGGAGCTAGAGCTTACTCGGTGCGGGCTTTAGCTCGAATTGGTGATCCTCAAGCCTGCTCGTTTTTGCTAGAGGCGATCCAGTCTGATTTTGCCCCCAGTGTGCGCCGAGCTGCCGTTCGAGGACTGGGGGGGATCGTGGCCCAGATGCAGGCAGACGATCAACACCAAGCCTTGCAGGTGCTCCACCGTTGCCTAGCCGATCCTGATTGGGGGATTCGCTATGCAGCAGTCTGTGCCTTAGCCGATCTGCACCCTAAGGCAGATGTGTCTGTTCAAGTTTCCCTGCAAACGGCCATTCAAACGGCCTTGCAGGATCGTGATCCTCTGATCCGGGTGAAAGCACAGGTTAGTTGTGCTGGTGACCCGCCCCGATGATCCAAACCCTACGTTAGGAGTTCAATTTCTATGGCACTACCGTTGCTGGAAACTCGGCCCATCACCCAAAATGAGCGGGTTACTCGTTTCTTTGTCGCCGATGATGAAACCCCGCCGATGTATTTCCTGGATGATCTGGCTGATGTGGATGAGATCATTTACGCGGCCTATCGCCAAATCTTCAGCGAGCATTTGATCCTGGAAAGCAGCCGTCAAAAGGCGCTGGAATCCCAGTTGCGCAATCGGGCGATCTCCGTGCGTGAGTTCATCCGTGGACTGGCCAAGTCCGAAGTCTACCGGGATCTGGTCATGAACCCGAATGACAACTACCGCTTTGTGGATCTGAGTGTCCGACGCATTCTGGGTCGTTCCACCTACAATCAGGATGAGCAGATCGCTTGGTCGATCGTGGTGGCAACTGAGGGCTTGAATGGGTTTGTGGACAAGCTGGTGGACAGCCCTGAGTACCTCGAAGCATTTGGTGAAGATACAGTTCCTTATCAGCGCCGTCGGTTGTCTGAGACCCCCACCAACCTGGTTACTCCTCGCTACGGGGCTCGGTTCCGCGATCGTTCTGGCGTTCGGAAGGCTGCTAGTCAGGTGGTCAAGTCCTACCGCTCCGTTCCCCTACCTCGTGCAGGCGATCCCGCTCTGTATCTGAATATGGCCCGGTCAGTCAATCCCCAACCTGCGCCTCGCCAACAGATCAGCGTCTTCGATCTGAAGATCCCGGATATGACCCGCAAGTAGGTCAAACATGTCTCAGTTCGAGTGATCTTGAGAACTTAAGTTTCACCTGGGTTAGTGACTCAGATGGTTGGATCCTCCTCCTGGTGGGGGGGATTTTTTATTGATAGGATCCATCAACCAAGCAGCACCTTGGGAGGCAACTCCCCTTATTCGGGCTTGACTTCTTGGGGAACATGGTGATCGTTACCTTCCCAATCTCGTGGGGCAATCACAATATCGACTTGGGCCTATTGACTAACAGTGGCCAATATACTTCCAAAGTTCAAACAACCACACCGACTTCTTCCCGTTTTCATTTTTACAATGTCTTGTTTCTAAGGCTGAGAACTGATCAAAATTAACATTAGAGTATACATCAAAGCCAAAATATTCCCTAAAACCTAAACTGACCAGTGAAACTTCTGCTCTAATCAATATAAAGCAATTGATACTGTGAGGGCTACACCTCTTCTTAGATGGAATTTGGATCTCATTAGCCATTCTTGCGCACCCCTCCAGATCAGCTAGCTTCTCATGAGTCCATACTAATCGTTCACACTCATTAGCCAACCTGAAGACTGCAGCAGGATCTCTCGTGCAAACAGCATCAGCATCCTCTATTATGACGATCACTGGGATCGGATTGTGGTCAACTTGCGCAAGCACCTCTGTTGAAGATTCGAGTCAGTCACAAAGATCCCAGATGTTAGCAAAGAGCCTGGTCAAGCCGTCTGATCAGGTAAAGTGAAAGCTAACGTACTCTGCAGGGATAGACTGAAGAGACATTGGCAAACAAGGAACCATTCTTACTAAGGAGAGCAAATACTCACATGAGCACAAAAGAACGTTTACTGCAAGAGATTGATCAAGCCTCAGAGCCTCTGTTGGAAGAGGTTTTAGACTTTCTTCTGGTTAGAAAAGAGCATTTCAACACTCATGATATCAACCAAACAGATCCAGTCCCTAAAGTTACTAATCGGCCTATTTGGGAAATTTTTGAAGACTTTGCGGATAGCTTACCAGACGATGTAGCGGCCCAACTTCCTGAGGATGGGGCTGCCCAACTTGATCATTATCTTTATGGTTCTCCCAAGCGAGATGTATGAGGATCCTTTTTGCAGATACATTCTACTGGGCAGCCTTACTGAATCCTAGAGATGCTTGGCACTACAGGATTCGGGATTTTAATCGATCGTTGTCTAGGACTAAAATGATCACTACTGATGAGGTCTTAACTGAGTTTCTAAATTTCTTTGCGAATTTTGAATCTAGAGTAAAAGCAGGTGCTGCTCAACGAGTGAACGACATCCTCGATACCCCAGTTGTGCAAGTCATTCCCCAAAGTCATGAGACTTTTACATTAGGACTCCAGCTTTATCACAAACGTTTAGATAAAGGTTATAGCTTAACAGATTGTATTTCAATGCAGGTTATGAAGCAAATGGGCCTCAGTGAAGTTCTTACTCACGACAGGCACTTTACTCAAGAGGGGTTTATAATTCTCTTTTAGCATTTTCTAGTTTAGCTACTCAAAGAAAAAAGTTCCTTTCCAGAGGAAGTTATTGCCCAAAGTAAAGAGACCTCATAGTGATGAAAAATAGGATCTGCGCTTACGAGGATCATATCTTCTATCTATCGGGTACCAAAAACAATTCCCGATCTTGATCTAAGCTCGCAGGAGTTGGTGATACTTCAGGTCCACGAGTGTCAGAGGCTTCCTCAGCAGCGGTGGATCCTGAAATGGCTTAGTCGGTCAATCCCCAACCTGCGCCTCGCCAACAGATCAGCGTCTTCGATCTGAAGATCCCGGATATGACCCGCAAGTAGGTCAAACATGTCTCAGTTCGAGTGATCTTGAGAACTTAAGTTTCACCTGGGTTAGTGACTCAGATGGTTGGATCCTCCTCCTGGTGGGGGGGATCTTTTATTGATAGGATCCATCAGCCAAGCAGCACCTTGGGAGGCAACTCTCCTGATTTGGGCTTGACCTCTTGGGGAGCACGGTGATCGTTATCTTACCAATCTAGTGGGGCAATCACAATATCGACCTGCGAGATATACATAGATGAGTTGTGTAATACAAACGCTTTGGCCTTGCGTGTACTAAATCCAAGCAAGCATGATGGTGGGTCACGGTGATCAGGAACATAAGCATCGTAACGTCTAAAATGGAGGTTAAGCATATGTGGCAGCTAGATTAGATCAATCAGCAGTCCCAACTGTGAAGGGGTGATCTAGGGGCGGGAATCACCACCACCCCGCCCAACATGAGGACTCTTTACATATTGTTACGATAATAGCTGTGGAAAAGGTTAACCTGATCTTTTCCAAAAGGATTCAACGGAGGACGCCTGTATGAACGGCAATATTCGCGTTGGCAGCCTGTTTGGGATCCCTTTCTATGTGAATCCCTCCTGGTTTCTAGTATTGGGCTTGGTCACCTTAACTTACGGGGGTGATCTGGCGGCTCAATTTCCTGGTTTGGCGGGAGGTTTGTCCTGGATCTTAGGCTTGTTGACTGCCCTACTCATGTTTGCATCAGTGCTGGCCCACGAATTGGGTCACAGCTTTGTTGCCTTGAGTCAAGGGATTCAGGTTCATTCGATCACATTGTTCTTATTTGGGGGGCTGGCCAGTTTGGAGCGAGAATCCGAAACGCCGGGTCAAGCCTTTCAGGTTGCCATTGCGGGTCCAGTGGTTAGCGCGATCTTGTTTGGCACGTTAACTCTCCTACAAATGGGGATCGGCTCGTTCAACCCCCTGACCACCATTCTAGGGTTGCTGGCCACGATCAATTTGGCCCTCGCTCTATTTAATTTGATCCCTGGTCTTCCTCTGGACGGTGGGAACATCTTGAAAGCCTTGGTCTGGAAGGTAACCGGAAACGCTTATCGCGGGATTGAGTTTGCCGGTCGAGTGGGTCAGATCTTTGGTTGGATTGCGATCGCCATTGGGCTTTTCCCTCTGCTTGTGTTTGGTAGCTTGGGTAATATCTGGTACGCCCTAATCGGTTGGTTCTTGTTACAAAATGCAGGTTTTGCTGCTCAGAGTGCTCGGATTCAAGATGATCTGTCTAAGCTCACAGCAGCCGATGCGATCACTCCCGACAGCCCGTTAGTAGCTGAGGATCTCAGCTTGCGAGCTTTTGCCAATGATTATGTGATCGGCAAGCGTAACTGGCAGCGTTTCCTCGTGACCAATGCTGAAGGTCAATTGGTTGGAACTTTGGCAGTTGATGATCTCAAGAGCGTCCCAACGGATGAATGGCCTCATATCCAAATCAGTAGCCTGGTCCAACCTTACGAACCTCACGTGACTGTATCCGCCGATCAATCCTTGTTGGAAGTGGCGAAGGTTCTGGAAGAAAATCAGGTAAGCGAGTTACCCGTCCTCCGCGATCAAATTGTGATCGGTCTGTTGGAAAAGTCCGCGATCCGCAAGGCGCTAGCCCACGATCAAGAGGATCAAACCGACGTTAAGGCTCAGCCTGCTTAAGATCGTAAATGTGTTGTTGATTGTAATGTGAAATACCTGGATCCGTTCCCGCCCATGGGTTTGGATCCAGTTGTTTCTGCTTGGGGCTTCAGAATGGATGATCGATGGTGAAAGATCGAACTCAGGTCTAGGAATAATGTTTCTTGGAAATAGCCTTCAGTGATTTTGACCGAAGAAATTACTTACCTCTTACCTTCTGTCTTTAGACGAAGCCTAACCTTCCAAGTCGTGTCTTGAGGTAGATCATGGTGATTCCAGCTCAAGGGAAAAGCACGTTTGCCCCGATCCTGAATGCACGTAAATCTGTCCCCCTAAGAGATCAGCCACTTTCTTGACCAGAGCTAGACCCAAACCCGTTCCTCCTTGTTGATATTGATCGACCTGAGCCACACGATAAAACCGTTCAAAGACGTGGGGCAAGTCCGCAGCTGGGATCTCAACCCCTGTGTTGATCACCTCAAAGTGGAGGGTTGCTGAATTGGGAGTTGGTGTCACCCGTAGCTCGATCCGTTCGTGGGGAGGGGTGTATTTGCAGGCGTTGTTGAGCAGTTCTGAAAGGAGGCGGGACAATAGAGTGTAGTCGGTCGTAAAGGGTTGAGGCTGGGGGGGCAGGGTAAGGGAGAGTTGTTGCTGCCGATCCTGACAACGAGGCTGAAAGGAATCGAGAATGGTGGGGAGCCAGTCTTCCAGATAAAGTGTGGTGAGTTCGATCGTTTTCGTTCCGGATTCAAGGGCAACCAGTTCTAGAAGCTCATTAACGAGAGTGATCTCCCGCTGACATTCGGCTTTAAGGATCTGGAAATAACGGGTTTGTTTGTCGGTTAGTTGTTCCGTTTCGATCATGCGCATGGCCATCTTCATGTTGGTTAAAGGGGTGCGGAGCTCATGCGACACCATATGGACAAATTCATCTTTGAGTGTATTTAATTCTTCGAGTTTCTGGACTTGATGTTGAGAAGCTTGATATAAACGGGCTTGGCGGATCGCAATCGCACACTGGTTTGCAATCTGTTCTGCTAAACGGATCTCAGCGATACTAAAATCTTCATGTACGGGACGGATCAGTTTCAAGAATCCGATTAGGGTTTGATGATTGAGAATGGGGCAAGCCAGGATTGTACACCAACCTCGTAGGGGATGATCGTTACAATAAAAGATGGTTTGCCCTTGGATTAATTGAGGTAGAACGAGTGGGTTGATCACCCCAATTTTACCTGCAAAGGAAGGCATGGATC
>CAZONZ010000078.1:0-13162 GCA_964581005.1 uncultured bacterium | reverse complement strand
CAATCCAGGCTTGCTCACGTAGGGTTTGTTCGTCCATCTCCGATCACCGTAACCATGCGGGCTGAGTTCATGATCCTCCATCGAAGCACAATCGGGAAGCTGATCAAGAGGCTGATCAAGAGGCTGATCAAGAGGCTGATCAACATGTTCCACCCAGTTAGGAATTCCTACGAAGAAATGTTAAGCCTACAATAGTTAACGAACTGATGCCACCGCAAGGGATCAATCTAATGTCTCTGCTCATGTCTCCCCCCACCTCCCACCATCAGTCTCTGCCTCAGGGACCTAAACAACCGCCTCTGGTTCAACAATGGCAATGGATCTTTAAGCCGATCGACTACATGCAGACCGCATCCAAACAGTACCCAGATATCTTCACAGCTAAGATCGCTGGATCGCTTCTCGGTCCCATTGTCTTTGTCAATCATCCTCAAGGGGTACAGCAACTTCTCACCCAGGATCAAAAGCAATTCTCAGCTCCAGGCCAACTGAACCAGATCCTGGCTCCTCTGCTAGGTAATCAGTCTGTCATCTTGCTTGATGGTGAGCCTCACAAACGTCAGCGCCAACTCCTCATGCCTCCCTTCCACGGTGAGAGGATGCGATCCTATAGTGACCTGATCTGGAGGATCACCCAAACCGTCTTCAACGCGATCCCAGTGGGTCAAACCTTTATGGCTCGTACCTTGACCCAGGAGATCTCACTCCAAGTGATCCTAGAAGCTGTCTTTGGCTTGGGTGGTAGTACTCGGTTGCAACCTGTCAAGGAGCTCCTCGTCTCCATTTTGAACACGTTTAGTTCTCCTATTCGATCGAGTGTTTTATTCTTCCCTGCTCTGCAAAAGGATCTAGGGCCGTGGAGCCCCTGGGGCTGGTTTCAACGTCAGCGTCAGCAACTCGATGATCTGCTCTATGCCGAAATCCATGAGCGTCGAGCTGCAGCCGATCCAGATCGGAGCGATATTTTGTCTCTACTGCTGGCGGCTAGAGATGAGCACGGAGAACCGATGAGTGATCAAGAACTCCGAGATGAATTGATGACCTTGTTGGTGGCTGGGCATGAAACCACAGCTACATCCTTAGCCTGGGCCTTGTACTGGATCCACCGCCAACCAGAGATCAAAACTAAACTCATGACCGAGTTACAAACCGCGATCCCTGATCTGAAATCCCTCTCAACTCAACCCCCAGAGGACCTAATCGCCCTGACTCGTCTGCCCTACCTAACGGCACTCTGCCAGGAGACCCTACGGATCTATCCTGTAGCTTTAGTAACACTGCCCAGGGTTGTAGAAGATCCCGTTGAGCTCATGGGATATCACCTCGATCCCGAAACGATCGTGATGGCTTGCATTTACTTAACTCATCATCGCCCCGATCTCTACCCAAACCCCGATCAGTTTCAACCAGAACGGTTTTTAGAGCGATCTTTTTCTCCCTATGAATACTTACCGTTTGGAGGGGGAAGTCGCCGTTGCATTGGTATGGCCTTAGCCATGGTTGAAATGAAGTTAGCTCTAGCCGCGATCATGTCCCAGTATGATCTAGCTCTCTGCAGCTCACGGGAGGAACACCCCCAGCGACGTGGTCTGACACTAGCTTCTGAAACCGGGATCAAGATGGTTCTGCAAGCTCAATATGGATCGTGATCAAGGAAGGTGATCTTAAGATCTCGTTCCGATAGCACTTATACGTAGGAGCAAGGGTTACAATCGTTTTGTCAAAAGGTAAGCCAGATCCTGAGCATAGGTCTGAATAGTACTGAAGCGATCGCCATTGCTCCTATGGTACGAATGGCTCCCATCACCTTCCCGAATCAGATCTGATACATGACAAAAGGGGAAACACCGATCAAGGCATCCCCCAAGGGCTAATTTGGTAACGTCACACATTGACTTTACTAGCGATAATGATAACGATTATCAGTCAGGGCGTCAACGGATTGGATCTAAGCGAAGAAGATATGGCTGAAGCGCAACGAAGCTCAGTCCAAGTAGATCACCCAGCCTTTACCTTGTCTATCCAGATCACCGCCCAGTCTCCTATTGACTTGATCGGGCCTTACCCAAACTTCAAGTCCACTTGTTAATATCTTGGATCCCTATGAATAAGAGCTGATTTATAAACTAAACCTTAAGCTGACGGAGGTGGGCGAGTTGACGAGTCATCAAGCAAATGAATGACCTATAAACCATTGCTTCACTAGTCTCCGAGTACAGCTCGTAGTCTTTACTCAAACGACGGTACCAATTCAGTCAACCCAAGCTCCCTTCCACTACCTATCGATGCAGTAAGACTTCAAATTAGCTCGACTCCCCCTCGATCACCTCAACTCGCACCTTTTCCCCGCACAGGTGCTGCACCGCTGCTCGAAACCTCTCTCCCGAATATCCTTCCCCTTTTTTCGGTGGTCTTCACCGACTGAGCATCGGCAATCGCTACCGCCGAATCGGTTTCCCGACCTCGCGCTTTCCGCAACTCCTGTTGGAGGCGATCCTGAATCTGCTGCCAAACTCCCTGACGGTGCCAGTTTCAAAAATACTTGTAAACCGTTTGATCAGGAAGAAGATAGTGGGGCAGCATTTCCCACTGGCAACCGGTGCGGAGAACATAGAAAATAGCCTTGAGGATTTCACGGAGGTCAACCGGACTGGGCTGCCCGAATCCTTTAGGAGTTGGAAGGCAGGGTTGGAGAATCTTCCACTTAATACCACTGAGATCACTGGGATAGGCACGACGGAGGGGGTTAGCAATGTCAGGTAAGCGACTCATGGAGAAGCGAGAGGACGAAGAGATCAGCCAGATAGCTTAAGGACTGAGCGCCTGTGCTGCACCTAAGTTTAAGATTTTCTTTACAAATCAGCTCTAAAGCCTATGGCTGAGTGTTAGAACACTTCTGGTAGGAGAAGCCCATGCTCTAAGCTTGCTTAAGCGTAGGGAGTAGGTCACGCCTTCAGCAGCCGAATGAACAAGAGAGAGACGAGAACCCCTACTCTCCAAAATCATCGGGATCATAGCGGCGCAGATACCGACGTGGGGGCCGACGCGATTCTGGCTTCGGTCGGGTGATGATGCTGATCACTCCGATCACAAGGCCAATCCCTAACAGCACTAGTGTAATCCGCACAAACCAGAGTGCTGCGATTCCCAAGCCAACATAGATCAAAACTTTGAACAACAACCGATTAGACCGTCCAGTCCGCTTTTGGAGCCACCGATCTAGAACATGATCAAACCGCTGCACTGTGCGCAGCCCTTCCACCCACAGCTCTTGTAAAATCGGCAGGGATCGCTGCCAGAGATTACCGGCTTCACGAGTCAGCTGCTTGACGGGTCGGGAACGATCCATACCTTTACCCCTTTCTGATCACCGATGAGACTAGTGTGCTCGGTGTCAATCCTAGCCTGGAGACCCCTCCCAAGGGTCAGAACCCAATCTTCTGCTTACCCCCGCCAAGAGATCCGTAATATTACTCCCTTCTTGGCATAGGATTCGATGCATGGCGTTGAGCGTTCTCCTGGAAACGGTTCGGTTATTTTGACTCCGATCAGGGCCTAAACAGGGCGGCTGATTTAACAAAAGACTAAGAGAGGCTGGATCGATCCGTTAGGATGAAGAGAAGAAGAGCTCCATTTGAGTACGTAAACCGACTATGAGTTTCTTTGACTCTGAGATTGTCCAACAAGAAGCCGCCCAACTCTATCAAGATTTCCATTCGTTGATGGAGGTTGGCACCAACTATGGTCGCTTTGATCGAGAGGGCAAGAAAATTTTCATCAGCAAGATGGAAGAGTTGCTCGATCGGCAACGGATTTTTATGAAGCGACTGGAGCTATCCGATGATTTTATGGCCCAAATGACCGTCCAACAACTGCAAACTCAACTAGGATCGTTTGGAGTCTCACCGCAGCAGATGTTTGATCATATGAACTCGACGCTGGAGCGGATGAAGGCTGAGGTTGAACAAAAGGAGTAGAATGTGACCTGATGAGTCAGAGCCGATCACATCGTAGCCGCTCTCTGATCCTGGACGTATTGCAGCAGGCTAGTCAACCGCTGTCCGCCCAAGAGATTTTTGTGCAGTTACGCAGTCTTGACCAACCTCTAGGATTAGCCACGGTTTACCGGACGGTGGAAGTGCTGCGTCAGGAAGGTGTGATCCAATCGATCAATCTGGGTGATCATCAATCGCATTACCAGTTATTGCCCAGTAGTGGTCACAATCGTCATCATTTGATCTGTACCCTCTGTCACAAGGTTGTCCCCCTATCCATGTGTCCTGTCCATAATCTTGAGGATCAGCTAGAAGACGAGTACGGATTTACGATCGACTATCATGTTTTAGATTTCTATGGAACCTGTGCCGACTGCCGGGTTTAGCTTAGAGGGCTAGTTGAGAGACCTTGATCGTGGCTCTATGACTTGGATCGGCCTTTTTGGATTCAGCATGTACCGAAGGGAAGGAGTTGTATGCTGCGTAAGGGAGTCCTGTGGATCGTAGGATTGCTGATCCTGGGATGGGTTTTGAAGATCACCGTCGGTCAGGCTCAAACGATCAAGCATTCGATTGCAGTCTCTGAGATCACGCGACACTACCAAGTTTACGAACCAGAATCCTATTCAGGGGAAACTCCCCTTCCAGTGGTGATGGTCCTGCATGGAGGGGGTAGTCGCGGGCGAGCGATCGAGAGGTTAGTTAAATTTCAACCAATTGCTGATCGAGAGGGTTTTCTGGTGGTGTATCCAGATGCTCAGGATCGGTTGTGGAATGATGGACGGGCAACAACCCGACGGGAAGATGCAGCGGATGTTAACTTTCTCTCCTTGATCCTAGATGAACTCAGTCAGCAGTATCCAATTGACTCTAAGCGAGTGTATGCAACTGGGATCTCGAATGGCGGCTTTATGACCCAACGGTTGGCCTGTGAGCTTACTGATCGAATTGCTGCTGTGGCCACTGTTGACGCCACCATGCCTCAGGATCTTGCACCGCAATGTCAACCGAGTCGTCCGGTATCAGTGTTGATCATGGCAGGTACTGAGGATCCGTTCGTTCCGTATGAGGGAGGATCCGTTCAAAGCGCAAACGGAGGGAAGATCCTGTCGGTTCCGGACTCTGCCCAAATGTGGGCTCAACTCAACGGGTGTTCTCTCAATGAAGAGGTTACGCCGCTTCCCAATCAAGCAGATGATGGAACCCGGATCGAAAAAACAGTTTATCCAAATTGCCGTGCTGGATCTAACGTTGTCCTTTATACAGTGGATGGAGGGGGACATACTTGGCCGGGAGGACCTCAGTATTTGCCTCAACGGATCATTGGCAAAACAAGTCAAGATATCAATGCCAGTGAAGTGATCTGGTCCTTCTTTGAGTCGGCGTCTTGATTCGCTAAGTCTACATAGTCTACATTTTTATATTAGGTTTGAACACAGAGTCTGAGGAGTTTCAATCAGTTAGAAAGTTTCAGATCTTGACTGCATAGAGTAGAAATGGGGAAACCAATCCTTGTACAAAAGATAAGGCTCCTCCTCAATTCGGAAAAGCCCTCTACAGAGATCTAGCTAGAATCAAAGCCAAGACTTCGAGATTGACTCTCCATCTCAGCCGATCTAGCCAACTCTACAAGCCAGTTCACCAAGGCGATTAGATCTTGCGGAAGAGGAAAATATGCCAAGCCAGGTAACCCTTTTGCCCGCCTTCGATCCAATGACCCAAGCCTTTTTTCATCCGATCGATGTAATCCTGACTCACAACTTCGCGGATCTCAGCCTGACGCCGTTCCGTTTCCCGCAGCACTCGTGAGTAGTGATTCACAAGCTGCTCCGTGAGATCTTCGTCAACCACCAATTCCAACCCAAAGCGTTTCCCCGTCTCCTGGTAGAATCCTGGGGATCCGAGATCTTCTAAATGGATCCGATCCAGGATGGGCTGCAACACTCCTTCGGGGCAGGTGTCTGAACGCATGGGATCGGTCAACACAAACTCTCCACCTGACTTGAGCACACGCGCCACTTCCTGCACCACCTGGACTCGATTGCCGCTGTGCAAGATCGCATCCTGAGACCAAATCTTGTCAAAGGAGGCATCCGGGAAAGGGATCTGTTCAAAACTAGCGTCAACCACGTCGATCAAATGATCCAGACTTTGAGCTTGATTCATCTCCCGATCGCGTTGATTCTCGACCTCACTCAGATTGAGAGCCACGACCTGGCAGCCATAGGTTTTGGCTAGAAAGCGGGCTGCACCGCCATAGCCTGCTCCAATATCCAAGATCCGGGTTGCGCTACTCACGTTTGAGAGGTGAGAGGTCATCCGCTCTACTGTGCGCCGACTGGCTTCTCCGATCGTGTCGGCCTCAGACTGGTACAACCCGATGTGGATGTCTTCCCCACCCCAGATTGTGAAGTAAAAATTGTCAGCATCCTCGCTATTGTAGTACTCACGCGCCACATTGACAGTTGGCGAATATTGTGTAGTCACCATCAAAAACCATTCTCCTCTAGTGACAAATCGTGGAACTAAGGCAACCCTGGGAATCAAGATCCGCGATTATTGAGCCAAAAGCCAAAGGTCACAGCTGTAACCTGTCTCATCGTGCTTAGCCATTGATCTCAACATCACTTGATCTCAACATCACTTCAATCCAGGCTTCAATCAGCAGTTGATATCAGGATCTCAAGTAGATAGAGCCCCAGAGGCTGCCCCTACAGGAATCAGAAAGGTTGATCTTAAGGATCCGATCTGTGGGCTGGTCTAAACCTCTCTAGACATGAGTTCTAGGCCAAAGCTCCAAATGATCCATGACCTTTCTTGATCCCTTATGAGTCTTCTGCCTCTTCTTCGTAGCGCTTTTCAGCTACATGGACGAAGAAATCGGGCTCAGAGTCGTGATAAGTTTCCTGGAAATCTCCATAGGTGTCAATCTTCTGGAAGCCCACTTCATGCAGAAGGCGACGGGTGTAAACCTTTCGGAGAGGGTACATGTTGAGGTGATACTCCGATCGATCGGGGAAGGCATACCGGAACCGAGCCAACCCATCATCGACATACTCCGGCTCAACCGTAATATTCTCGCCACAGTAGTAGTACGTATGTTTGCTGGAATAGCCATGATCCAGAATCGAATCGTAGTTGCGCTGATCCAGAATCAAGACGCCATCATGCCGCAGTGCTGCGTAAAACTCAGCCAATGCCTTGCGTCGATCCCGTTCCGCGAAGAGGTGCGTAAAGGAATTGCCTAGGCAGATCACGGCATCAAACTCGCCATGAACATCCCGATTCAGCAAACGCCAATCCGCATGGATCGTGCGCAAAACATGGCCGTAGCGACGCGCATTGGAGAACGCCTTCGCCAGCATTTCCGGTGCCCCATCCACACTGGTGACATCAAATCCAGCATTGAGGAGACGAACCGAGTGGAACCCTGTACCTGTAGCAACATCCAGGATCCGTTGAGCGCCTTTTTCCTGGAGGAGTCGGATGAAGAAATCGCCTTCGCTCTTGGCCCGTTGCTCCCAATCAATCAGAGCATCCCACTTCTCGACAAAGCTCTTGACGTATTCAAATTGATAGTGATCGGTGTCCCGAACGGCAATTGGGTCGGAGCCGAATGATTGAGCAGTGAGCATTGTTGTTGTCATCAGTTGATCCCTCGTAGGTAAGTTTATCTATGGCCGTGAGTTTGACTGGGTTCCGCTCTTGCTGCTCCTCAGTCCCAGCCTGATCAGAGCTCTAACCAGATAGATCTGAGGATCCAATCTCATAGATCTTCTGCTCACGTATTGCCGTAGATCAAGCGTTTCGATCAGACATTCACGCAAGCCTCAGTGGATAGATTCAACTATCCCTTAGAAGATCGTGAAGATTCAGGTTAATGCATCCAGAGAGCTGACTTTAGAGCGACCATACAGAGCAAACTCGCCACGAAAACATGTTCATATGCAAACCAGACTTGCGCACAGTTGCAAGTTGCACAAGAAATTGCAATCAGGTATTGCAAATATGCACAAGATGTTGCTGATCTCTCAGCTGATCTCTTACAAGAGATGAATCGGTATCTCACGAACGAAACATAACAGAATTCTGGATCATAAGCAAGTCCGGGTGATTGACATTAAACCTGAATCGCTTACCTGGTCAGGGTTTCAGGGGTTAAAAAATTTTTTCTACACCCTGCTTAACTTGTCCAAGCGAGAACCAGGGATCTCCAGGCACTCTCAAAAACCAGCCAAGCTTGAAGCAGCCCGGATCAATGTTCAATAAACTCAGGAAACAGCGTACTTGTGCTGCCTGGGTTGGATAGCGATCTTACGGGTGGCACCGTTCAGCGGGGTTGAAAGATGCGACAGTCGGGATGGGCTAGAGTCACCTGGACGCGGCTGCCAATCGGTAGAGTTTGGGCGGATCGGGCATGGAGTTCCAGACCAGAGGGGGCCTGGAGGCAGTAGCGATAGTCGCGGCCCAAAAACTGACGATCCCGAATGAACACCGGCCCATCCGTGTGAGCTCGTAGGAGCAGATCTTCTTGGCGGATCATCAACTCACCCCAGGCTGCAGATCCTTCGGGTTGAGGGGTCACCTCAAACTGGCCGACTTCGGTAGTCCAGATGTGTTGCTGGTGCTGCTGGGCTGGTAGGAAGTTAGCCTGGGTGACAAACTCAGCCACAAACCGTGAGGCTGGACGGCAATAGATCCCTTCTGGTGTGTCAATCTGTTCAATCTGACCTTGCTGCATCACCGCTACGCGATCAGAAATGGCTAGGGCTTCTTCTTGATCGTGGGTGACAAAGATCGCTGAGGTTGCCGTAGTTTTGAGAATACTTTTCACTTCTTCCCGGAGTCGATGCCGCACTTGCACATCCAGATTGCTGAGCGGTTCATCCAACAGGATCAGAGGCGGTGCAGGGGCTAGGGCTCTGGCTAGGGCCACCCGTTGCTGTTGCCCCCCGGATAGCTCATGCGGGTAGCGATGTCCAAACCCAGTTAACCCAACGAGATCGATCACCGCTGCAATCCGATCCTGGGTTCGTTTGGGAGAATGCTTCTGGCCTCGCTTCCGCAACCCAAACCCAACATTCTCGGCTACCGTCAGGTGCGGAAACAGAGCATAATCCTGAAACACCAATCCGATCTCCCGCTGCTCCGGTGGGATCCAGATCCCCGGACCTGCCACGATCCGATGACCAACCTGCACGATCCCGGCTTGAGGTTGCTCAAACCCTGCGATGAGCCGCAGCAAGGTGGTCTTTCCACAACCAGAAGGTCCCAGCAAGGCCAAGAGCTCTCCCTGCTGTAAGGTCAAGCTGACCCGATCGACAGCGGGATGATCGGATCCGGGAAAGCGCTTCGTGACTGCGTCAAGTGTGAGAATGGTGGGGTGATCGAGTGGATCCATGCGTTCAGCAGTAAAGTTCAATAGAAATTATTTGCAATTAGCAAGTATACTCATCTTACCCTGATTTGTGATCAATCCAGACACGAAAGGGAGTTTTCTCAGATCTCCCACTGCTGCAGATAACGCTTGTAAAAATCAGGATCGAGAGTCACACTACCTGGGATCTGACAGGTGGCGGAGGCGAACTGGATCGCCCGCTTCAGGATCTGGTTGGCTGACCAGGTGTTCTGTAGGCCCAAGATCACAACGGCTGCAAAGGCATCGCCTGCCCCTACCGTATCGATCAACGGATCCACAGGAGCAGCAGATTCCTGGAGGATCTGATCGGGAAGAGCCAACAAAGCGCCTTCGGATCCCAAGGTCACGATCAAGAGCTCCAAATCATAATGCTCTCGTAAGGCAGTCGCTTGATCAGCCAAGGTGGAACACTGAATCTGCTCATTGGCTAGGATCTGATCCAGTTCTGTCCGATTCAACTTCACCCAACGCGCTTGCTGCAAGACCTGCCCAATCCAGTTCCAATTCCACCACGGATCTCGTAAGTTGACATCCAAAAAGATCGGTAAGCCTGTGATTGACTGGATCGTTTGGATTGCGGCTCGTGCTGAAGGGATCCGGGTCGCCAGTGTCCCGTGATAAAGCAATGCTGCTGGGATGGTCTGGATCGTAGCCAGAGCTTGATCGGGATCAATGAAGTCATAGGCTTGATTGGCCAAGATCTCAAAACTGGGTTCGCCTGCAGCTCCCAACCTGACTTGCACAGCACCAGTGGGATAGGTTGAGTCGATCTGGATCCCCCTCAGGTCCAACCCCCAAGCTTGCAAGCTGGAGCGGACCCGATCGCCATGATCATCTTGACCGACCCGACTGATCAAGAGTGGGGCGAGGCCGAAGCCCTGCAAATGCCATGCAACGTTAAAAGGAGCTCCCCCTAAAACAGCTTGACCGGAAGGGAACTGATCCCACAAAAGTTCTCCGAAGAGGATCGGGCGCTGAGGGGAACCAGAAGCTCTCGATCCTGGGGTGTCACGAGCTGCAGTCATAGTCTAATTTCTCGAAGCCAGAGTATGTATCGGTGTTAGCCTTAACGTAGATTAAACAACGGTAAGGAATCTTATGAATGAGGCAACAGCCCAGCGCCTGCGGAATGGCCTGATCGCTCTGGCGATCGTGATCCTGAGTGTTGGCCTGTTTGTAGGCAATGCAGTCCGAACTCAGTCGGTGAGCTTGAGTGCTCTGGCCGATCAGTCAGTTCCCCTCGAAACCGCTCGCAGCAATGGCAACCCAACCCTGATCGAGTTCTACGCCGACTGGTGTACCACCTGCCAGTCGATGGCTCCGATGATGGCGGATCTCAAAACGGAATTTCAGGATCAGATCAACTTTGTCATGCTCAATGTTGATAATCCCAAGTGGTTGCCGGAACTCACCCAGTTTCAGGTGAATGGGATCCCGCATTTCATCTTTGTCGGTGCTGAAGGAAATCCCCAGGGCGAAGCGATCGGGGAACAACCAGAATCGATCCTACGCTCAAATCTGATCGCTCTAAACCAAGGCGATCCTCTGTCCACCCCAGACTTGATCGGTCGTAGCTCGAACTTTCAGGCTCCCTTAGAGGAAAAAGAAGCTGTTCGCCAACCGGATCCACGTAGCCACGGTTAGGGAATCCACGGCAAAGTGGCCACATCAGCGATCAAGCCCGCAATAGAACCCGGCTCTCGATGGAATGGGCTAAGGGCAGGATCGTTGTATTGTCGGAGGTGACGGGATCGTTGGGGTTACAACTTGCCGATCGGTTCAATTTTTCGAGATAGGACTGAACAGTAGGAGGAAACCCAGGGAACCGGAAATGAGCATCTCCGGCAGCGATGTCGGCCCAAAGATAGCGCAATGTTTCGGATAGATGACCGGCATGGTCCGGATCAAGATTGACCGGCGGGGCACACAGGAACTTCTGCAACACAGGCACACTCCGATCAGCCATCCACTCCCGCGACATATGGATTAGATCAGGCCAGTCTGGAAGGGTCTTCACCCAGTGGGACTGGATCCGCAGCTGATGATCACCAGCGCGATTGGGTTCAACGTCCACGATCCGGTAGGGATGAGGATAGCTGACCAGGGATCCGGTCGTCACCTCGTACACTCCACGGCGGCGGGCAATATTTTGCAGGTGGAAGTGGCCTGTAAAGACTAACTGGGCTGAGGTGGCTTCGAGGCGGCGGATCAAAGCTGAAGCATTCCGGATCACATACCGCTGTCCCCAGGGATGACGGGCTTGACCTCGCAAATGCTCAACGACGTTGTGGTGGATCATCACCAGAATCAGCTCGTTGGTGGATCGAGCCAATATCTGATCCAGCCAAGCCCATTGCTGCTCATCAATTCCACCGTACAGAGTCCCTGTTTCATCAAACTGGTTGGAGTTGAGGGCGATCAACCGCACTCCGGGCAGGGGGGTGCAGGTGTAATAGAGATGATCCGGATGATCCCGGTGCTGATACCCAAAGGATTGGTAGTAGTAGGGGAAATCGATCAGGCCGATCGAGCGTTCGTCAGCCTGCAGGTGAGGACCATCGTGATTCCCAGGCACGACAAAAACGGGAAAGGGCAGTTGGGCCAGACGTTCGACCAGCCACGCATGATTATCGGGTTCACCGTGCTGCGTCAGATCCCCCGGCAAGAGCAGGAAGTCAAGCTCAGCGTGCTCCAGGTGATCGAGTACCTGATTCAGCGCTGGGATGCTGACTTCAACCAGATGAAAACGACTGGGGTGATCCCAGGTGGTATGGGGCAGGGCAATGTGAAGATCGCTAACGATCCCGAATCGAAAAGCTGAAATCATTGTTGTAATCCAGCCTATAAGCGCTTGTATATGCTAATCATCTTGACGCGAATCCAGCGATTCAGCAACCTTGATCCGAACGATCAGACTTCTGTCAGACTTCTGTTTCCTGAGGAGTGGGTTGGCTTGGAGGCTGATCTAAGGGTGCTGGCTCTAGATCCGTCAGGGTGGGAACCCCAGGATACGAGGCAATGACCAGGATCCAGATCGCATGGACACCTAGCCCTAATCCCCACCAGCCCAGTAACGGGAGCAACCAGGACCAATTGGCCTGCCACAGCATATTAAAGAAGGTTAATCCGGTTGCAGAGGTCAGATAAACAGCAATGTGAGCGGCAAACGTGTAACGATCATCCAGTTTGCGGAACTCAGGATCTTTGCGGGTCGGTTTACGGGGCCAACGGGGAGGCATAGCAACACCAGCGTTACGTTCTGCAAGGATTGTCAACAGTGTGTATCTTAACTGCGATCAGGATCGGTTTGATCCCCGATCTGCTCAACCCTGACATAAGCATGGAGGACTCCTCAGGCTACCCCCAAGACGAAGGAATATCTGAGCAACTGTGGCAAATAGCAAGCCTCGCAAGAGAGAAGAGAAGACTCACTCCCCAAGAGATGCAGGAGATTATCCTTGCCCTATGTACAGGAAGATATTTGACGGCTGAGCGGGTTGGGTCCCTAGTTGATCGAAACCCTGAGCACATGCGCAACCGTTACCTTACCCCACTTGTAGAACAAGGACTGCTTACACTGACTATATCCGTCGATATGCCAACACCATTGAACTCAAGGGGATGATCTGAGAGAACTCCTTTCACCAATACCGCCAGCCAATCCACCACCCAAGGATCTCTGTTTGGCGACGACCCCGGGGGGGGGGGGGGGGGGGGGGGGGGGGGGGGGGGGGGGGGGGGGGGGGGG
>CAZONZ010000077.1:0-13254 GCA_964581005.1 uncultured bacterium | reverse complement strand
TGCTACACCAAGTCGGTTGAGATGCGGAAAGCATCGTTACGCCTGCTTCTTCATTTGCTTCTTCATTACCTCAAGTATAGGGAAGCTCCTCTGACCAGGAAATCATCATGTTAATGTACAACGCCGGTGCGGAGAGAACAGGCAGATCGCCTAGCAGGTTCTAGACTAAAAGAGAACTCGTTACATGTGTGATCTAGGATGAGACTCCTGATCGGTTCGGATTACCACTGCAGTCTTCAGCTTCAGCAACAAGCTCTGGATCTGATCCCAACTGTTGATGCTTACATTAATTGTGGGGACTTTTGTTGCAAGGCTGGTGCCCAACCTGAGACCAAGCAACTGGGCTACCATCCCGCAGGAAAGGCCGAGATCGATCAGTTACACCATTTTTTTAGCCAGGTGGATCAACTCGGTAAACCCTGGTTGTTTATTCCCGGTAATCATGATCCCGCTGCAGAGTATCTCAAGATCGGATCCCAGCCGTGGAGCACCTCGATCACTCACTCCCATCTGATCACCTTTTTAGGGTTGGAAACTCTGATCATTCCCTGGACCCCTCCCTGTGGCTGGAATTGGACTTTGACCTCAACCCATCTCAAAGAATTGATCGCCACCTATCAAAACGCTATTGTGGATCTGATCATTACCCATGCTCCCCCTAGAGGGGTTCTCGATGAAAAAACTAAGTGGTATCACCGTAATACACCAACGTTGCAACCCCTGGTTCAATGTTTAGAGCCTCGTTATTACTTCTGTGGCCATATGCATCTCGATGGAGGCAAGATCGAAACCCATGATCGAACAACCTTCGTGAATGCGGCTTGTCACAATATGATCCTAGAATTGGATAGGTAAAACGGGTTTTTGATTTCGCCTCATGCCAACGTTGATCCTTGCTAGTGGCAATCCTGGAAAGCTGAAAGAGTTTTCCCTCTATTTCGATCAGTTTCCGAAAACAGGAGGTTCAGATTCTGGTGATCGCTGGGAGCTGCAGCCTAAACCAGAGGATTTGGAATTAGAAGAAACGGGATCAACTTTTGCCGAAAATGCGCAACAGAAAGCTCAGCAGGTTTCTCTGGCGACAGGGCAATGGGCGATCGCGGATGATTCTGGCCTCAGTGTCGATGCTTTAGGTGGGATCCCTGGAGTCTTCTCAGCTCGCTATGCCCCCACTGATCCAGAACGAATCGAGCGATTGTTACGCGAGTTAGCAGAGATCGAAGATCAGAATCAGACTACAGGTGATCCCACTGACTTATCTGGTCGAAGTGCTCGATTTACCGCAGTGATCGCACTCAGCAATCCCCAGGGCCAGATTGTGGCTTTAGCTGAAGGGATCTGTGAAGGACAAATCTTAAGATCCCCACGAGGTACGGGCGGATTTGGCTATGATCCGATTTTTTACGTTCCAGAGATCGGTTTAACCTTTGCCGAAATGACCCTGAGCCAGAAGCAAACCCTGGGACATCGAGGTAAGGCTCTGCGGGCACTCCAAGCACAACTCCTCAACTGGGACGCAAGAGATTAGGCTAGGTGATACGTCAAGGATAGAGCTGCAAACTGGCGATGATCCAGCACCCGCAACTCCGCATCCATAGCAGGCTGAGTCCAATCATTGAGCATTCCTTGCACCCAGAGGATCGGCTCTGGCAAGAATAAAGGCAACTGATTCTGATTCCATTCATTCGTCAAACGAGCCAAAGCCTCCGTGGTTGCTGGTGCAGGGTGAGCACTGGCGATCACTAACAGCTCGGTGGGTCCTGCCACCTTACAAGTCAACAGATCCGGGGGTGCATAAGCCCCGGCCTCAGTCGCAGGATCTGCGGGGAGGATGAGACGGCTTTGGGGCAAAATAGCCAAGGGCGGATGAGGTGCGATCCGAGGGGATGGAGTCAACAAACTCAGGTAGCCTGAACTATCCAACAATCCCAAGTAGGCATAAAGGATCTGATCACTGGTATTGCTCAACTCCAGTCGGACTGCCGCTCGTCGCTCCCATGTCAGGGATTTTGACCCAGTTGGATCTGTAGATTCCGCCCACTCTGGTCTGATGGCTCTGGCAGTCTGCTGATAAAAACGAGGCTCCACTCCCAGCGGATCATGAGCTTGCACTAAGGCCAAACTGAGCCCCAGGCCAGAAGATCCTGGGTTCAACATCGATCGAATCAGTTTAGCGGCTAAGAGATGCCGCAACCGAGGTAACAGCCGTTGCACCGCACTGCCTGCAGCCTCACCCGTCGATCCAAACGACGTTGTGATGATCCCCTGGCCTGCCCAGAGCAACCCATAGCTATTAATCTCTGGGGATGATTGGCCCAAGTACAGCAATTGGGGCTGCAACTGTTGCAATAGCTGTGGGGTCATCCGCGCCAAAATACAGTCCACTCGCTTATCATCGGGATCCACAATTTCAGTCCAATCGATCCCCGCCATAGCACTGGTCATGTCAACCCGTTCGATCCGCTCCAAAGAATTATCTAACCCCACCGTTAGCCTTAAGTTGCCGGCCAGAACTCGGATCCGTTCCGATAGACTCGTGCCTACAGGCGGAAGGGCTTCATCACCTGCCGCCTGAACCTGACCCACTAATCCACTCCGCGATCGCAAGATCAAATCAGGATGACCCAATGGGGATCCCGAACCCGATTCAGGATGGGCTTGAGCCAGGGGTGCAAAGATCGTGCCGATCCGCAACCCACACAAAGCTTCCGTTGGGATCCCTCCCAGCCAAACTTGAGCCCGATTCCCGCGAATATCTTGGATCACGGCAGCAATCCCCTGCTGTCGATCGGTTACAGCTTCAGGAGTATAAGGATTTCCGTCTGGGAGCTGAGGATCTGCACTCAAACAGACGGGATCAGGATCCGGAATCAATGACCACTCACGCCGCCCTGAAAGTTCCTTGAAGATCACAGAGAGCTTCGTCGGAGGCAGCGTTTCCCAGAGGTACTGGGTTAGCAGATAGGTCAAGATCCCAACCCAGAATCCAGACTCATTCACCTCTGCTGCTAATCCGTATGATGTAGACGCCTCCATCACACCCCGTTCAGGATGAAGCCATCGGCCAAGATCAGCTACACCCATTGCGATAGGATCCAAGTCTATCTCTCGACCTTGGGGATCCAGATGAACCTGAGGATCCTGAGAATCTTGCTGATCCTGAAGCACTTGAGAGGTATTGGGATCCCATAGATCGGATTGGAGCTGAGGATACTGAAGTGCGGCCAAAACCTCCGGAGCTAATGTGGCGAGATCCCTGCTCAACGCTGGACAGGATCGCAGCCGCAGATTGCCTCGAAGAGCAGGATCCGTGTAGGCGAAGCCACAATCTAAAATCGTTGTGATCTGGGGCGTAGACAGTGAGGCCAGCAAACGAGTCAGCGTAGGCAGGGCGAAAAACGTAGAGGTATTCGAGGGAGAACTATCCATCAAAACCAAGCCAGGGATCTTGACAATTGTTGAAGCCCCGCCGCCATTCGACACCGCAGACTCTAGCACCTGGCCATAGCCGCTGAAGTGGATCACCACAACATCTGCTCTATCGGCCACAAACCGATCCTGGATCAGACTTTTGACATAAGCAGGAGTGGCTTGGGCTGCTGAGCAGGTTATGATATCGCCCTCAGCCAGACCAAACCGATAGCGTAAAAGCTCTCGTTGCAGATGCAGATCGGTTAAGACCCCTGGTAATGAAGCACGATCGCCGAGGCCGGGATAATGGTCGATCCCTAGCAACAGGGCGAGCTTGCGGGATCCAGCAGCCAGGGCTTGACCGTAGCGGTTTCCTTGAAATGTGAACCAACTTGGCGGGAGTCCCAGGCCAACAGCACTGATCACTAAACGGTGCAAAAAGGTGCGACGATCGATGCCCATGCCTACCTGCTCAATTGCGTTCGTCTGCTATGGGGTAGACTTCAGCCGGACCTTGATCAAGCCCGCAGAGCCTGGTTCACGGATCTACTCCATGCAGCCTGCCACTCAATAGGATATCGCTATCCCGGAGGGAATTCGCGGACAGTCTGTGACTATTTGTATCGCTTTCTTGCGTTCTTGTTATGATAAGAGATCCTGATCGAAGCTGGGTTCTGCTAAGGTCAAGACCCGCATCTAAGCTGAGGTGTTCTTGGTCAGGAATCGAGTCAAACCAGTGAACTCGGCAGTTGATCTGGCTTTTGGGGTCGATATCCTTGATCAAGCTTGATTGACGTCACCTATAGTAGATCGGAGTGGATCGAGCCTAGGCGTGGATGAGTGTTTGCAATTGTTTGCAATTGTTAAGAAGATAATTGTCAAGAGGATAAAGGCTTATGTCCGAAGCTCCCGTGTTTACCGTTCAGCGCTTAGCAGCAACAGCAGAGCCTCAGCAAGTCTGCTGGCTAGCCATGCATCAAGATTACTCCGAGCAATTTATAGGAGAACGCTTAGACAAAACACCCCCAGAGATCAAGGCAGGCGAGTATGTGGTCAAATATCTGCTGGAGGGCAACCGGGGCCACTATGGCTGTCTGGAACACCCACAGATCACCTTCGCCGTTGGCCATTTTCCCCACACCGTGATGCAACAGGCGCGCACCCATCGAGTTGGCGTCTCGTTTGATGTTCAATCCCTTCGCTATACAGGTGAACGACTGAATCAGTTAGGATCCCATCTCCTCAACCAGGCAGAATCACTGTCCCTGGAGCAACTTGATCAAGAACTCACCCCAGTCTTCTATCTCCCAGAATCGGTTCGTCAGGGGAAGGCTGTCACACGAGAAGGGGTTAAGCCTATTGCTTCAGAGGCATTATCGATCATTTTGGAACAGTATCGGAATCAGGCGATCGCCTATCATCGCTTAGTCGAAGAATGCGGTGTGCCCTACGAGGATGCCCGCAACGTGATCGGTTACGGGATCCGTCAACATTTTGTGGTGTCCTTCAATGCCCGCAGCTTAATGCATTTTCTCGATCTCCGAGGCAAGCACGATGCTCAGTCGGAAATTGTGATCCTAGCGAATCTACTGATGCAAGAATTCCAGAATTGGATGCCTGCGGTGGCCCATTGGTATGAAGAAAACCGCTGGAAAAAAGCTCGACTCGCTCCTTAACCGTTCAGCCATAGAAATACGTTAACCCCTCCTGAAGCCTACAGGTGAGCCTAGACGCTTTTAATCTTTGGATGCCCATAGCTACTCAGATGGATCGGCTTTGTGAGACCAGTTCCCATCCCTTTGGCCTCCGGGTTGCTGCCAGGTGCCAACGATCTCTAATTTATCTGTACTGATCTTTCCTTGATAGACTCCATGAGCAGGCTGACTTCCATAAAACCACCACACCCCACTTAAGTTTCCTTCCGGCAGTTGCTTCAGATCGAGAATATAGGTTCCACGAGCATCTTCCTTTTGACGGATCACCACGCGATCCCCAAAGTCAAGTAACGTTGCTTTTCCAGTAAACTGACGACCTGCTGGATCTTGACGGATTGTCCAACAGGAATTGTATTCTGGGTAAATCTGTGAAGAGGTAGGATCGTGACCTTGAGTTGCAGGAATGGCAATCGTTTCCTTGAGGTGATCTCGATGCCCCTGATTCAAGGAATGAACCCCTAGAGTTGCTGCAGATCCCAGACTAGCCACTAAGGCTCCGCAACGGATCGGCAGGGTCGGTGCAGTGATCACGATCCATAAACTAGCGACTAAAGTGACTGTGGATCCACCCAGACCAACCCAAGTTCTTAAAGGGTGTTGGAGAGACGTATTTGAGGATGCCTGAGTCATCGTGAAACCAAAAGTGCTCTACCCTAGCATTACATTCTGAAAAGATTTTGGCAAACCTTAACCTTCCCATCCCCACCCCTATCCATCAACAGTTTTTCTGATCAAGAGAAGATTGGAGGCGCAAGTGGTACTATAGTTCTGTGGAGATAGCGAAGCAATACACAGAAAGTTAGGGGTATTACTTCCATGCCAGCCGTTACTTCTGACATTTCTCTATCCTGATTGTCTCGGATCCCTTTGCGTATCCCCTGATACATTGGGGGGTGGGTGGAGAGTGGGGTGGTACTTTTTCCGCTTTAACAAAACAAACACATGATAAACAGTTCCAATTGTGTGGAGAATTTTATGTCGGATCGATATGAGATGAGTAAAGCAACTGCAGAACTATACGAAAAGATTCGTAGCCAGTTCAACTATTTACCTTATCCTGTTGTAAATTTGGAAGCATCTCCTAAGATGCCTCAACCTCTTTTCCTGCATAACTTTACCACTGCCTATTATCGTGCTTATCGTCGCATTCCCCCTGATGTAGAGTGCCTCTCTATTCTTGATGCAGGTTGTGGTAGTGGGTGGACCACTCTTTTATTGGCAGAGGCAAACCCAAGAGCAAAGATTGTAGGGATCGATCTGTCACCTGCTTCAATTGAGGTTGCAAAGGAACGCCTGAGATGTCACGGGTATGAACAAACCGAATTTCTAGTGATGGCAGTTGAAGACATTACTACTTTAGGTCAGAAATTCGACTATATCAACTGTGATGAAATGCTTTACCTAGTTCCCGATCCAGTTGAGACTCTCAAAGCGTTTAGATCGGTACTCAAACCTCAGGGTCTGATCCGGGCAAATCTCCATAGCCTGTATCAGCGGGAAGCTATTTACCATATTCAGGCAGCCCTTAAGATGTTTGGGCTCATGGATGGGCCTTCAAGTGATCTTGAGATTGAGATTGCTCAGTCGATCTGGTCAGAACTGAAGGATACAACTCGTATCAAGAAGATCATGACCCCTATGCCTAAGGACAATGATTTGGCAAAGCAATGGATCCTTATGAACTTCCTCCTGAGAGGAGACAAAGGTTACACAGTCACCTCAATGTTTGAGTTACTTGAAGTGGCTGACTTAGAGTTTGTGAGTATGGTGAACCATGAGAAGTGGGATTTACGGCGACTTTTCAAGGATCCTCAAAACCTTCCACCCATTATCGAGCTGGGATTAGCCACAGCATCTCAGCAGGCTCAGCTACAACTTTTGGAACTTCTAAACCCTGCTCAGCGACTACTTGATTTCTGGTGTACCTTGCCGGGGCAGCACCAGGATCGTCCTCAGATGGAAGCTTGGACTGAGGCTGAATGGTCTCGTGCCAAGGTCTATCTTCACCCTCAACTTCAGAGCCAGCCAATTGTTGAGGCCATCAGGGCAAGTGTGAAACAACGTCAGTCAATTGAGTTAACCCAGCTGTTGCAAGCAAACTCTCCACATCCAATTTTTCTTGGGCCAATGGTGACAGCTTGCTTGTGGCCCCTCTGGGCTGGATCGTGTGAGTTTAAAAGTTTTATCGAACGCTGGAAGAAGCTTTTCCCCCTGGATCTGATTAACTTAGAGCCTACCTCAGAGGCAGAGGTGAGCTTCATGCTTAAGCAGTTATTCCTTCAACTTGAGCAGATGGGTTTCCTCTTGCTTGAAGTGGATTAACCATCATGGGCACATGTCAACACCGTCTATTCAGAAATCCTCAGCCTGAATGCCCTAGAACCTAAATCTCTCCAGCCAAGAGTCGATCATGAGAAGCTCCCATATGAAATCCATGTAAAACAGGGAACAAGATGAGACCCGAATCCTTAATATTCCTTCACTTCCACCACTCTCTTAGCTTTGCTTCTGTATCTCCCGACACACTCCCGCTTCGAATTGCGGATCACCGATGCAGTGATGACAAAATTTTCCTCTGGACTGTGTTATGAAGCTGATCGACTTTGGGTAGGTTACCAGTAACGGCAAATCTCTTGCCAAGAAGAGAACTAACCTTCATGAGGACTGATTAACATGAGTGCTAACACCCGCAATGCTCTTTTCCGTGCCAAGCTCTCCCAGCAACTGCTGAAGCAAACCAAAGGTTTCACCCTGATCGAGCTGCTCGTTGTGATCGTGATCGTGGGCGTTCTGTCCGCCATTGCTATTCCCACCTTCCTGCAGCAAGTCAAGCGTTCTCGTGCAGCTGAAGGCGAGTCTGCTCTGACCACCACTGCCAGTTCTCTGACCGTTTACGCTTTCGACTGCGGTTCCTACAACGCTACCAACGGCAACCTGGAAAGCGAAGTCAACTGCGATTCTGATACTCCTAACGAAGGTCCTTGGTTGGAGACCACCTGGGATAACCTGGCTCCCAACTACAATACCGTGGGTATTACCGGTGACGCAACTGGCGCTCTCCTGACTGCTAAGGGTAATGCTGCTCCTTACACGATCGTGTCTTGCCAGAAGTCTGCTGGTAACCGCGATAGCGCTGATGATGGTTGCAACATCCAGTAATTCATGATTGCTTTTTTGTAAGGCTTGGGGAGGGTTGATCCCTCCTCACCTTTTGCTATACAAAGTTGTTGCTCTGCTGATCGAGTGTAGCCTCTTGTTCGCCCCAATCCAACCTTTTTCGTCAGTACCCCTCTCTAAAGAGACGGGGCTTCATGCCCTCTAGCTTTAGATAGCTGGCCAGCCTAAGATCCTTGAGCCTCTCTCTGCTGTGGGACTGGGAAGCCGCTTATGAACACGAAGCGTCATGAGCGGAGTATTCATAGCTACGTTAAACAGTTTTACAAGGGGTGAAATGATGATCTAACGATTGCTCAGACGGAATCGGAAAATGCTTCTGGATCAGCGATGGGATCTCAAGGGGAGAGACCTGACTATAGCGAGCATGAGCAGGCATGACGACAAGATTGGGGCCTGTTTTACACGACTTCATGCAGCCAGCTGTGCGGATTGAGATGTGATCCCCTTGGGGATGAGTGGACAGATGAGCTGCCAGGGCTTGCTTGATTTGAGCTCCACCTCGCTTTCGACAGCTGGACTTATCACAGATCAAAATGCAGGTTGAGGCTGGCTTGCCTGAACCAGAGGGAGTAGGCGGAGGAGGACTCGCGTCTTGAACTTTTGCAGTAAGGAGTGGGGGATCAGGTATGATCTCGACTTGGTCAGCCTCCCATTTGATGTCCTCCGCTTCACCCTCCATGAATTGGAATCCACTGATCCGAACCCATTCCTCTGGCGTCAGGGTTCGCAGCAAGGATCCCCGCATAAATTTAGGAATCTTGATTCGATAGTGACCTTGAGCAGTAGCCAAGTGGATGCACTTGAATTTGCCTTTTTGATTCGGTACAAAGCCAAGATAACGCCCTTCTAGGACAAAGGGGGAACTTAGCTGCTTAGGGTTGTGCCCCATTGAACGGCTCCTTGCGCTGGTTGATCGACCTGACTAGCTCGGCCTAAGCCCTCTTGCAGCCTCATCCTTCAGACGAATTATTTGTTGATCCTGAGCATCAGAATCGCTCCTGACTCAAGTGTGCTCTAGCAGGTATGCCATAGCGCTAGAGTAAACCAAGCTTATCGACTTTTGTGAATGATCTGCAATAGTTCTGGGAAGAAGGATAGCAGATCTATTATGACAACTGCAAGTTATTCTCAGACTGATTGAGACAAGAACCTTCGCTTAGAGGCAAAAAGTCCGCTCATTGGGACTGGATCTCTATCCGGACGTGAAAAATCTCGATTGACATTGACTGTGATTCGATCTAAACTTTTTCAGGAAAACTAGGAATTTATTGCAACAAGGATTTACTCATGTCTCGACCGATCCCATTTGTTCGGCCTCACTGGATCGTGATGATCTCTGCGACCTTTGCCACGTTTGCGACTCTGATGGCTCCTCCCTTTGAGGGTGCGCAAGCTCAGGAAAGCGCGGTCAATCTCTACACGTCTCGTCACTACAACACCGATGAGGCTCTCTATGATGAGTTTGCAGACCAAAGTGGTATTGGGATCAACTTGATTGAGGGAAGCGCCAATGAACTGATCGAACGGATCAAGAGTGAGGGAGCTAACAGCCCAGCGGACGTGTTCTGCACGGTGGATGCGGGTACCCTTTGGCGCGCCGATCAAGAGGGACTGTTTCAACCGGTTGAGTCTGACCTGTTGACCACTGCCATTCCAGCTAATTTGCGGCACCCCGATGGTCATTGGTTTGGGTTTTCCACAAGGGCGCGGGTGATCATGTACAACAAAGCAAATGTGGATCCCTCTCAGATCAGTCGTTATGAAGATCTGGCTGATCCAATGTGGAAAGGCAAAGTCTTGATTCGATCCTCCAGTAATATTTACAACCAATCTTTGCTAGCTGCCATGATCGAGTCACTGGGACCAGAGGCCGCAGAAGCCTGGGCCGCAGGAGTTGTGGACAACATGGCGCGTCCTCCCGAAGGAGGCGACACCGATCAAATCAAGGCTCTGGCCGCAGGTCAAGGGGATCTGGCAGTCTCTAACACATATTACCTGGCTCGTCTGCTCTCCTCTGATCAGCCTGAAGATCAAGAGGTTGCGGCAAAGGTGGGTGTGATTTTTCCGAATCAAGCGGATCGGGGGACTCATGTCAACATTAGTGGCTGTGGGGTTGTGGCGACAGCTCCAAATCAGGAAGGAGCGATCCAGTTTCTCGAATATCTGGTAACCCCCGGAGCTCAACGTTACTTTGCCGATGGCAACAATGAGTATCCTGTTGTCGAAGGAGTCGCACCCAATTCGGCGGTGTCAAGCCTAGGAGAATTTCAGGCTGAGGATGTGAATGCTGTAGTTTATGGAGAGAATAATGCTGATGCGGTCAAAACGTTTGATCGGGTGGGCTGGAAATAGGTAACGAATAGCTTTTAGATCTGGGAAATGTGACTCCTTCATGGTGCTGCCAAGATCCGTGAGCATGGGTAGGGATCCGGGACAAATGGAGGATTTTGTTCTCCCAGATCTATGTTGGTGATGAATGCCAAGATCACCACTTATGTCCATATGTTCACCTCCTGGCGTTAGAGATCGGAACTCAATTTTCTCGTCGCATAGCACTCTCATGCCAGTTTCGTAATAGGTAATCCGAGATCAGAGTCATGGTCACAAAGATCAAAACTCCTAACCCTGTGGTCAGCACCAAAGCCGCAAACATTCGTGGCACTTGTAAATTAAAGCTAGAGATCAAAATCTGGTAAGCAATTCCGGCTCTAGCACCTCCTGTTCCAGCCACAAATTCAGCCACAACGGCTCCAATCAATGACAAACCTCCGCTGATCCGAAGCCCCCCTAGGAAATAAGGCATTGCATTTGGCAACCGCAAATAGATCAATTTTTGCCAACGAGATGCTTTGTAGAGATCAAAGAGATTGACTAAATTTTGATCCGTGCTATTCAGCCCCAATGTTGTATTTGAGAGGATTGGGAAAAAGGCGACGATCCAGGCACAGACAACCATTGCTGCTAGGGTGTTATTCCGTAGCCAAATAATAATTAACGGGGCAATGGCCACAATGGGAGTTGTTTGCAAGATCACAGCATAGGGAAAAAAGCTGCGCTCGATCCACTTACTCTGGGTGAACAGAATGGCAATGGCTAGTCCTGATGCTACCGCTGCAACAAAGGCTAAGATAGTGATTTTGAGAGTGATCAACAAAGACGGAAAGAGATCACCCCATTCTTCGATCAAGGTTTGCGCCACAAGCAGTGGGCTGGGTAGCAGATAGGGAGGAATTCCAGAGATCCGAACTCCCAATTCCCAAATAATCAGAAACAGGATCCCGACCAACCCAGGCATGATCACATCCCAGGAAAATAAGTTGCGCAAGCTAAATCTTTGCCTTGAGAGTGACAGATCTGCACCTGTTGATCGATGTTGAGGATCGGTTGATCGGGTCAGGTTAGACATCATATTGGCTTGACCATGCGAGAGTAATGAAGTATTTCAGTCATGCATCGACACCCATACAGTTTGCTTCCAGTTTGCTTCCATCAGCTCAGGATCGAGGCAACAGCTCAAGTGACTGATCCATGTGGTATCCTTGCTCATAGGTTGGCAGCAGCTTGTATTGGTAAGCAAGTTTCATCTTAATCGATGGAGCAAATACAGATAAATCCGAGCATCAGCAAAGACCATCTGGGCCGATATGATTCAGATTACAGAGCGTCATTCAACAGATGTACTTTACCAACTTTACCCAGTCTCTAGGGGGTTGACTGTCTCTGGGGTATTGAGTCCCTTCGACTTTGGCCCTGTTCGGTGATGGGTGGGATCCCGTTGTGGATTAAGGGCAAACTGCAGCCAGAGTTGGAGGGAGATGGTATTCTTAGCAGTTGAGATACCTGATCCCCGAATGAATGCCTGACTTCGCTGAGTCTGATCTTGTTCGTTCCCTGGTCGAGGGGTTGACCCAATTGAGTCCCCTCAGCTCCTTACCCTTGCGCCCTATGAATCTAGAACCTGCCAACCCAAGCTTAGATCGATTAACCCGTGCGGATGTGATAGCGATTGGGGGCGCGGAAGACAAAGAATATGACAAACAGATCCTGCGTCACTTCTTTGCGGCTGCGGGTGGGAGTTTGGCCTCGATTGTGATCATTCCAGCCGCTTCGGGTATTCCTGAAGTCTTGGGCAATCTTTATCAGGATATTTTTGTCAGTATGGGCGTAGATCGCAGTCGGGTCCATATCCTTGATATCCGTAACCCTAGTGAGGCTCGTCGTCCTGAGGCTGTGCAACTGATCAACCAATCCAGTGGGATTTACTTTACTGGCGGGGATCAAGAACGGCTCTCGGAAGTCTTGGCTCATACCGAGTTGATCGAAGCGATCCGACAACGCTGTCAACAGGGAAAAACGGTGATCGCAGGGACCAGTGCAGGAGCTTCGGCTCTAGGCCACCAAATGATCTCGCGTGGCTACAGTGGTGAGTCCCCAACTCCTGCCATCGTCACCCTCAAGCTCGGCCTCAGTATTTTGCCAGAGTTGATTGTGGATCAGCATTTTCATCAACGGAATCGAATGGTGCGACTCCTGACAGCAGTTGCGTATCATCCTGAATGCATTGGACTTGGCATTGATGAAGATACGGCAGCGATCATTCATGCTGATCAGACGCTGGAGGTGATCGGCAGTGGGGTCGTGACCGTTGTGGATGGATCGGAGATGGGATCTACTGTACAGCACACCTCAGCCCATCAGCTGTTTGGCCTCCACAACGCCAGGATCCACTTTTTACCGCCGGGATCGCAGTTTGATCTTGGTGAGCGGAAATGGATCACCACTTTGGCTTAAACTAGGTAGGCTGCGCGCAAACGCGACTGCTTGCCTCCTGCCACACCTCTACCCCCTCAACCCGTCTTATGCGTATCCTCTCTTTGCGTGTTCTGAGTGGCCCCAATTTTTGGAGCATTCGACGTCACCAGTTGATTCAAATGCGGCTCGATCTGGAAGA
>CAZONZ010000076.1:0-13285 GCA_964581005.1 uncultured bacterium | reverse complement strand
GGCCTCGCCTATCTCTGTGATGTGGAGGTTCTGCACGCGCACGTATTCTGACTCAAAACCTGGCGGATCAATCCAAGCAAGCTGGGGTATGGCTCCGGCTTGTTTAGAGTAGTCAAACTTCGATTCAGGATCCAACAGGGGATCAGAGGGATACAGCCATTAGTAACGAGATGTTGAACTCTTCTCTGAACTTGTCGCTGTTCAAGAGAGTTAGAGGTCTAATGTTGCAGCGGGATCGTGATCGAGCTCAGCCTCCCACCAATCTGGCAGAAGTTGCTGGCAAACATACCCCTTCGTCAGCTTGAGTTCACGTCGAAGCCGTTTATAAAGAGAGGGCATGAGTAGAGGGGAGCTCATCGCAGGTGATCGGGTGGGATGCGTTGTTTGTGCGTTGAAGATTAACTCCTCTGATCCTATCCAAAATAGTTGCTGCACATGGCCCTTAGGCGTCTGGCAATAGCTGTTCAATCCTAGCGAACATTTGTCAACTCTGGCAGATCTATCTGTTACTGGACATAGGCGACGGTAACTCCTGTGCCACCGTCTTCTTGATCAGCAGCAGTAAACCGACTCACACGCGGATGCGATCGCAAAAAGGAATGAACCCCCGCCCGCAATTTGCCCGTTCCATGCCCGTGGATCAACCAGATCGGTCCTGATCCCACTTCTGTCAGCACTTTCTCCAGCAATTGTTCAGCATCAGCAACATTTTTGCCTCGCAGATCAAAGGTATTCTGACTAGTGCGGATGGTAACGGGAGGTAGCTTGCTTGGAGCAGTAGATGGTACAGGTTTGAGGCGTTGGCGCTGTTTGGCCTGGTGATCGTCGATCGGGGCAAGTTGACGCAGATTGACGGTGAATTTCAAAATGCCACTGCGGACCACAAAAGCCTCCCCTTCGCTCTCGATCACCTCGCCCACTTGACCGATCTCTGGCAGCCGCACCCGATCGCCGATCTGAGGATAAAACTCGGTTTCGATCGGTGGGGGTTCCGGAGGTTTGTGGCGCTGTTCCAGTTGATCCAGCGCTTGGGTGGCTTGTTGGGCAGCCTGGGCTTTGGGAAGGTCTTCGCCTTTTTGCAGACGACGGATCACAGCCGCCACCTCACCCCGTGCCGAGGCGATCGCTTGCTGGATTGCGGTGGTTTTCTGGCGTTGTAACTCAGCTTCCTGCTCCTTGAGACGTTGATGGCGTTGTTCCATATCTTGGCGCAGGGTTTCTAACTCCTGATGCAAGACTTCTGCCTGCCGTACCTTGGTTTCCAACTCCGATCGTTGTTGCTCCATCCCCATGATCACGGTGTCTACGTGACTGGTGTGGCCTTCGAGCTTGGATTGGGCTTGATCTAAAACGGTTGGGTGTAAGTTGAGGCGGCGGGCGATCGTTAAGGCATTGGATCGGCCAGGGATCCCCCAGAGTAAGCGGTAGGTTGGGGCTAGGGTGATCTCATCAAACTCAACGGACGCATTTTCAACAAAATCGTGTTGATATTTGAGCGATTTGAGTTCCCCGTAATGGGTGGTGGCCATGGTCAGCTGGGTGTGGTGGCCTAAGTATTCCAATAAAGCTGCGGCTAGAGCTGCTCCCTCCGTTGGATCCGTTCCTGCCCCCACCTCATCCAATAAAACCAAAGCAGATCCTGAGGATCCTGAGTCTGACGATCTTGAGTCCGGGGATCCTGATGGGTTCTCTGACATTATTTGATGATGAACCGGGATCCCTTCTGAGTGATCTTCCCTGCTCCCATGATCCGAGCTCTCAAGTCCTTCAGGATCCTCAGGATCCTCAGATTGGATTGGAGGATCCGTTAGATCCTTTAGATTCTCAAAACGGGGATTCAAGGCTTCTAGGATGCGACTGATCCGGCGAATGTGGCCCGAAAAGGTGGAGAGACTTTGTTGCAGCGACTGTTCATCCCCAATATCGGCAAACACCCAATCAAACCAAGGTACCTCCACAGGCTCACGGGCAGGCAGATAGATCCCAGCCTTGGCCATCAACACCAATAACCCTAGCGTCTTCAAGGTCACAGTTTTGCCACCCGTATTTGGCCCGGTGATCACGACAACCCGGATCTTAGATCGCAACGTAAAATCGACTGGGATCACGGTTTGCTGATCGTGCTGAGACTGCCAGAGCAACAATGGATGCCGCACCTGTCGCAACACCAATCCACTCTCTCGAAACTGAGGCCGATTCCCCTGCACCCAAAGGCTATAGCGTGCTCGTGCCAACGCCTGATCCAGCTCCACCATGACAGCCTGCAACCGCTCCAGATCCTCAGCCACCGCCCCGATCTGCCCTGACAAATCCTGGAGGATCCGTTCTTCTTCCCGTTGAGCCTGGGACAGCAATTGCCGCAGCTGATTATTGAAATCCACCACACTGTAGGGTTCAACATAGAGGGTTGCCCCAGACGCCGAACTATCATGCACCAGACCCCGGATCACGTCTCGATGGGTTGCCTTGATCGCCAAACTATAGCGACCTTCCCGAATTTTGATCACCGACTCCTGGATCGCATTGCTATGTTCAGACATCAACCGATGCAGTTTTTGTTGAACCTGACTCCGCTGATCTCGGATCCGGCCCCGCAGCTGGAATAAAGTTTCACTCGCTGAATCTTTGATCTCGCCCGACTCATCCACACAGCGATAGATCTCTTGTTCGATCTCTGGGTAAGTTCGGATAGGATCAATCAGATCTTGGAGTTGAGGGAGATCGGAGTGCTCATCCAGGATCCGGCGCACTCGGCGAGCCGTTCCCAACGTACTTGCAATCTGATAAAGCTCCTGAGCTCGTAAGATCCCGCCCCGTGTCGCCCGTTCTAGATAGATCAGCAGATCAAAAATCCCCTGCAGGGAGAGTCCGCCAGCCAAACTCTGCTCCACTCGGATCGCTTCGGCTGTCTGCTCTAGCCATCGTTCCGTTGCCGAACGCGACTGCCAGGGATCGAGGTGCCGACAAGCGACAGCTCCGATCTTGGTTCCCGCAAAAGTGGCCAGGTGATCGCAGAGCCGTTGCCATTCCAGCACATTCAGAGTTTCGCTAAGCAGCTGAGAATCCGTCAAAACCTGTCTTGATCCATCACAACGCCGAGATCTACTCTGGCTTATCTGATCCCCTTTTGTCGGGCTCAATCTCGATCTTGGGATCAGAAGCTTGCAGACGCTCGAATCTGGCTAATCGAGTCTGGCTAGAGAACAAGCCTTTTGCGCTTTGGATTGGAGTTGTCTTGCGTCCCTGCGATTCAACTTGAGGTCAGATTAAGATCAGATTGAGATCAGAGAGGCAATCCAGATTACAGTTCGATCCGCAAAACAACTCAACATCACGTAAGATCCGATGTGTTTTTTTTAAGTGTGTTTACGGGTGATCTGCGGTTGGTTTTCCGTGAGAATGAGACATGAAGGTCTGCTATGATCAGCTGTTATAAGGTTAGGGAAACTATTCTAACCTGAACGGTAGCTGTTCACCCTCACTGACTTTCGATGGTTTTAAGTACAAAAACTCAGGAGATCGTTGACATGGCTGTTGAAAAAGTGAACTCTTCCTCTAGTTTGGCTGAAGTGATCGATCGGATTCTGGACAAAGGGATCGTGGTTGATGCATGGGTGCGGGTCTCGTTAGTCGGGATCGAGTTGTTAGCTATTGAAGCTCGCGTGGTTGTAGCATCTGTGGAAACCTATCTCAAGTATGCTGAGGCTGTTGGCTTGACCACCACCGCTGCTGCTCCTGCTGCCTAAGGGTTGAGCGTTTAGAGAACCCTTTGTGAACTCTGTGGTTCAGGCATGTGTTTCGAGCACGTGCAACGACTAAATGTAGTGTCTGGGCAACGATCAGAAGGCTTTCCAGGTAGATGACTCTTGAGGGAGGATCGGCATGAGTTTGAAGGATCAATGGGTAACAACCCAACAGCAGCGTCAGCAGGCGACTCAAGCTCAACTGGCTGCTGCACGACAACACCGTCTGGCAGTGGATCAGGCTCTCCGCGCTGAACTCAATTTGTCACGCCTGGAACGCCAGCACCGTCTTGCCCAGTTGAACATGTCTGTTCAGCAATTCCAGGTGGATCGGCAACTGCATCAGCAAGAACTCCAGTTGCAATGTCAAGCCCTACGAACTCAGGTTGCTCAAGAAGCCCAAGCCCTGCAGCACCAGATAGCCCAGATCAGCCAACAACGTTTGCACCAGGGCCAGATTGATCAAGCCAATCGGCAACAGATTCAGCAGGATCGAGTTCGTGGCGTTCAACACCAGATTGGCCAGATCACCCAACAACGCCTGCACCAGCGCCAAGTGGATCAAACCGATCGCCAACAGATCCAGCAGGATCGAGTTCGTGAGATTCAACAGTTTTTAACGGAAGCCACCACCCATCGTCAGATCATGGCCCAAGCCTATCAGGATCACCGTCAGCGCTTCTGTCAAGATCTACATCAAGAGGTTCTGCAATGGCGGCAAGCTACGGTTCAAGAGATGGCTGAGCTCCGTGTCCGCCAGCAAGCGAATGCTCAAGCCCTCCACCGATCCCTGCATGACTTTGCTCAAGATCTGTATCAACAAATCTGGGGCACCTGGCAAAAAACGTCTGATCGGAATGCTGAGGCCAGTCCTGAAGAACCTGTTGTAGCCGCTGTTCGATCTGAAGGTACCGTGGCTCAACCTGTTGTTGCTCCTGCAGCCGCACCCCCAACCGCAACACCATCTCCGGCCCCATCATCCCCCGCTCCCGCAGCGTCACCCGTTGCCGCCGTTGCTGCTACACCGATCGCCGCGACCCCAGCCCCAGCTCCAACCTCTGCGCCCACTCCAGTTGCACCGATCCCTGCTGTAGCCCCGCCCCCTGCTCCTTCAGCCTCGGCCAGTTCGGTTGAACCAACCTCCGAAGATGGCGCAACTCAGCGGATCTTGGAGTTTGTCAATACCTATGTTGACGCCCTCCAGCAATCAACTCCACAACTGACGCTGTTGCAAGTCATTGGCGATCGCGATCGAGTTCGGGATATTCTGACCAAAGGAGCTGTTGAACTGGGTGTTGATCCCTCCGAAATCTTGACTGTTCTGCGGAATATGGTTTCGGCCTCGGTAACCCTTTGATCACCACCTCTCAGCCTTGACCCCAAAGGATCCCGCCCTCATGACGACCGTTTTGCAAGCACGACCCCGTCAATTTGTCAGCACCCCCCACACGGATCGGATTGTGCGGCGGGCCTTACGCTACCTTCAGTCTGGATTTGCGGTTCATCTGCGTGGACCTTCCGGCACAGGGAAGACAACCCTAGCCATGCACTTAGCTAGTTTGTTGGGCCGACCGATCATGTTGCTGTTTGGTGATGATCGATTTGATTCTTCCGATCTGATCGGGGGCAGTCGAGGCTATACCCATCGGCGGGTGGTAGACAACTACATTCATTCTGTAGTCAAGACTGAAGAAGATCTGCAGCAGCGTTGGGTGGATGCGCGTTTGACCTTGGCCTGTCGAGAAGGGTTTACGTTGATCTATGACGAGTTCAACCGATCCCGACCGGAAGCCAACAATGCGCTGCTGAGTGCGCTGGAAGAAAAGTTACTGGTCATGCCGCCGGATAGCAATCATTCTGAATATCTGCGGGTTCACCCTCAATTTCGAGCGATCTTTACCTCGAACCCTGAAGAATATCACGGTGTCCACAAAACTCAGGATGCTCTGCTGGATCGGATGATCACGATCAATATGGCTGAGCCGGATGTTGAAACGGAGAAAGAGATCTTGGTGGTACGGGTGGGTCTACCTCAGCCGGATGCGCTCAAGATCGTGCATGTGGTCCGAGCCTTCCGGCGTAAATTGGAGCTGACCAAAACCCCAAGCTTGCGTAGCTGTTTGATGATCGGTCGGATTGTGCGGGAGCATGAGTTACGGGTCTCCAAGCAAGATACTGACTTCCGGGCCTTGTGTGGGGATGTGTTGCTGACGCGGGCAGGTGATCGGGCGGATGAAGCCAGTTTGATCTTGAATCACCTCCTCGATCAGCTACCCTAAACAGAGTCGATTGCAAAAGTGAGTCCATTGTGCCAGTAACCTCTCAGCCTCTCCAAACCTCCACAGCAGGATCCTCTCTGGCTGACGTGCTGGAGCGAGTTCTTGATAAAGGGATCGTGATCGCAGGAGATATCACGGTTTCCGTTGGTCAAGTCGAATTGTTAAATATCCGGATCCGGTTACTGATCTCGTCGGTTGATAAGGCGAAAGAGATTGGAATCAATTGGTGGGAATCGGATCCGTATCTCAACAGTCAGGCCCAGCAGGTTCTCGCAGAGAATCAGGAGCTAAAAGCTAGAGTTGCCGCCCTCGAAGCTCAGTTAGCTCAAGCCCTCCCACGTGCAACAAGCCAATCAAGCTCCGAGCCATCTGGATCAAGCGGGTCGTCTGGATCAGATCATTCTTAGGCCACTTAGATTTATTTGGATCTGACTAAGCGTGGATCGTTTGAATTCAGGATTAGATCAGGGCTAGATCAGGGCTAGATCAAGATCAGAGCCGAATGAGAGTGGAGGTCAGATCCAGGTCAGAGATCAACCCGTTGATTCAAACAATTACTTGGTTCCAAACAATCGATCCCCTGCATCTCCCAAACCAGGAAGGATATAGCCGTGATCATCTAAACCTTGATCAATGGCAGCCGTGTAAATGGTTACATCGGGATTATATTCATGAAAGTATTGGATCCCTTCTGGGGCTGCAACCAGACAGATGAAGCGCATCGATCGAGGATTGGTGTCTTTGAGGCGGAGAACGGCAGCGGTGGCTGAGTTGCCTGTCGCGAGCATCGGATCCACAATCAGCATGTCGCGCTCGTCCACGTCTTGGGGGACTTTGAAGTAGTACTCGACGGCGATCAGGGTTTTGGGATCTCGGTATAACCCAATATGGCCAACTCGTGCAGACGGGATCAGTTCCAACATGCCATCGAGGATCCCTTGGCCAGCTCGCATGATCGAGACGAGCACGAGTTTTTTATCTGGAGCCAATATTGGCGCGTACATTGGGGTCATCGGGGTTTGGATCCACTCCTGCTTGAGGGGCAGATCGCGGGTCACCTCGTAAGCCATCAACATACTGATCTCTTTGATCAAGCGGCGAAATTCAGCGGTACTGGTTTCCGCTCGGCGCATCAGCGTCAGTTTGTGTTGGATCAACGGATGCTCAATGACAACGACATCACCTGCCATACCCAAGCTCCTGCGGAGATATGGAGGGATCATAGCCGCTCTTGTGGATCCAGCTCAAAGCTCAGGTGCCGAAATGGATCCGCAAATGATCCTGATCAAATTTGGCTTTCACAGGCTTGAGGGCTGCTAGCGTCTGGGGCAACACTAAATTACGGCGGTGATTGCCGATCCGAATATTGAGCTCGTCACCCGTCTTGTTGAGATCGATCTGTTCCTTGGCCACACCCGGCAGATACAGCTCCAAACAGTACTGACCGTTATCCGTGATCACAGACATCGTGGTTTCCGTGTAGAGCACATCGGCGGGATTGTGATCGGACCAGAGATCCTGCTTGAGACGGGCTAACGCATCCCAGCCCACCAGTTCTTCGGAGTAGAGCGGGATTTCGCGCACAGGTAAGGGGGCAAAGTTGGTGTGGATCTCTTGACGGTAATGCTGCTGCGAGGCTTTCCAGTTGGCAAAGTAAGGATCTTGCACATGTTCTGGAATGATCCGGTTGGCGATCACCAGATCGGTGGCCACGTTGTAAAGGCTGAGATAGGCGTGGGCTCGCAGCGATTCTTTGATGACCATTTTTTCGGGATTGGTGACCAGGCGGACACTGGTGATCGTGTTGTCGGTCAGGATCCGTTCGAGGCGTTCGATCTTTTCGTAAAACTCGTAGGGGGCATCCATGACTTGATCATTTGGGAGCGGGATCCCGGTTAAGCTGCGAACGATCGGTTCCGCCACAGGTCGCAAGACTTGAGCCAGTCCCTGCAAGGGCTTGTAAAACCGCCGCATGTACCAACCCGATACCTCCGGCAAGCTGAGTAAGCGTAAGGCTGTGCCCGTGGGAGCGGAGTCAATGATCAACACATCAAACTGATCTTCGTCATAATGGCGATTCACCCGCACCAAAGCAAAGATCTCGTCCATCCCCGGCAGGATCGCCAACTCTTCAGCCTGGACCCCTTCCAACCCCCGCGCCTGCAACACCTGAGTAATATAGGACTTCACCGCGCCCCAGTTGCGTTCCAATTCCATCAGGGCATCCAGCTCCGCCCCCCACAAATTGGGTTTAACCTCGATCGGTTCATCACTCAAGGGTTGATCGAAACTATCCGCCAGGGAATGGGCTGGATCGGTGCTCAACACCAGAGTTTTGTAGCCCAACTCCGCACAACGCCAGCCGGTTGCAGCCGCCATCGAGGTTTTGCCAACACCACCCTTACCCGTCATTAAGATAATTCGCTGCATGGATCCCTACTCACTGCGACTGCTTCCCAATTCTCACCCGAAACGATCGAGTACACAATCCTTTACATTCTATAGTTTCGCTCGGCTCCCCTGTAATAGCGATCTATTCCCCTCCGGTACTTGCTCCCAGATGCAGCCTGATGGATCTCCACTTCGGAATGGATCATCCCCGCTTCGAGATCGATCACCCCTGCTTCGGAATGGATCGTCCCCACTTCGGGATCGATTGTCCCCACTTCAGAATGGATCATCCCCGCTTCAGCATGATCTCTCCCTACTTCGGTATAAGTTCCCCCTACTGCAGAATGATCTCTCCCTGCTTCAGATCGATCCTCCCTCCGACACCGATCGAGCCCCCATTGCTACCGATCAACTTCGCGGTCTGAAGACTTCGATCCCACGGTTGACCTCTATCGAACAGTTGGGAGCTGGGGTTGGGGGGACTCGATCTCGACGTCATCGCAGACTTGCTTGTCAGTGGCCGGGGTGGCGGGGTTGTTGAGGTAGTCTTGCAGGTAGGTACAGGCCCTGATCAGGAGCTCTTCGAGGGTGGGGATTGGGTGGATCTGGGCGGTGCCATCCCAGGAGGTGGTGACGATGCTCTGCCCGTCGGGACTGAACCTGGCGCTGATGACATCAGCCTGATGGCCCGTCAACTCTAGGAAGGTGTTGCCCTGCAGATCCCAGACGCGGGCGCTGGTGTCCCTGGAGGCGGTGACGATACTCTGCCCGTCGGGACTGAAACTGGCGCTGTTGACAGCAGCCTGATGGCCAATCAGTCTATTTTTCTCTTGGATCCTATTTCGCAACAGATGGGCTGTCCGGATCGGTCTAGCTGCTGGATATTCGTATAACGATCGAGTCTGGAGTTGTCCTTTGATCCATCGATCCAGTCGTGTAAACGGGTGAAACTGATCTGTCCATTGATGAAGATCCTGTGCAGCTTTTACCGCAGTTAATAATCCTTCCAATTGATAGCCTTGATCAAATTTGTCTAATGCTGAGTCTGCTGCTCGTTCCAATCGGATCCCTTCACGAGCTTCTTGCAACAGTGCAACGCGATGCCAGGAGTACAGACCAACTGCCGTCAATCCTGCTATAGATGCAGCCAAGAATCCAGAACCGAACCGGATCATTTGCCCTGCTTTCTGCTTAGCCTCCTCAAGGATCTGATTCTCCTCCCTAAGCTCTTGCTTCTCCAGATCCTGGCTAGCCGTCAAAAACCTGTAATCCAGATCCCCCAGTCGCCCTTTAGCAGACCATCGCAACGCTTGATCCAGCTCTTCACCCTGCAGCAAACACGAAGGATCCTCAAACCCAGACGCGATCCATCTGCTCAACTTCAGCGCGTAAGGCCGTAGCCCTTGTAAAGCCTGTTCGATCCACGCCGACGAGAACACCCCAGCATAAATCCGGTTATACACTTGGATCCGTCCCTGCCGTTGCACCACCAATCCCGCCAACCGCAGATCCATCTGTTCCTGACGATCATCCGCCCGGATCCCCTCCTGTCTCAACGCCTGCAGATAGATCCCCAACCGCTGCACCACCTCATGATCCTCTCCCCCCAGGATCCGTTGTCGGATCGTCTTGAAATGACTCCCTTCATCTCGATCCTCCCAATGCGCGATCACCTGGGACCGGATCACCGCCTCCACCCGCTCCTCTTCCCGTCCAGTTGGGATCCGCCCCGCCCCCTCTCGGATCAGTTGACAGATCCGTTGCGTCAAAAACGGCTGTCCCCCCGTCCAGGCCACCACCTCCCGCACCACCGCCACCGGATCCTCAGCCCTTTCCGCCAGTCCCCGCCCCAGGATCTGTGCCTCCTCAAACCGAAACCCCGCCAACTCCACCGCATGACCCACATTAAACGGCGTCCGAGTTGGATCACTAATCAGATCATTGGGATCCGTCACCCCAAACAATGCAAACGTCAGCCGCTCATACACAGGCTTCTCCGTCCGCCCGATCAAACACTCCCGAATGTAGGCAAACAGATCCGCCGCCGAAAACTTCAAACTCAGCACACTATCGATCTCATCCACAAAGATCACCACCGGACCCTCCACCCATTCCAGCAGCAGTTGATCGATAAACTCCCCCACCCGCTGCATTGGTGAAAGATACTCCCACTCCTGCCACCATTGCCGCAGATCCACCCGATCCTGCAACCCCAAACTCCTGACCAAACTCCGCAAAATCCCCAAATACCACTGCTCCACCGACAGATTATGCACCCCGATCTGTTGAAAATTGATCTCTGCACACGCGATCCCTTCCCGCGCCAACCGATCCTTAACCCGCACCTTCAAACTCGACTTCCCCATCTGCCGCGAGTTAAACACATAGCAAAACTTCCCCGCCTTCAACGAGTCATACAGATCCTGATCCGCCTCCCGCACCACATAGCTGGGATCATCGGCATACAACGCCCCCCCAACCTGATAGGCAAACGGCTTAGCCTCCGATCCGCCATCCGCCCCAACCCCAGACGGGATCCTAGACTCAGCATCCGCAGCGATCATAGTCATACCCAAGCCTTCTCAGTTCTTAAGATATCGGCGAAAGTAACGACGATAGAGCTCACAAGCCACGCCCACCTCATCATTCTCCACCCGCCGGATCAATCCCAAACTATCCAACAAAAACGCCTGGATCGAGTCTAACCGCACCCCTTGATCCACCGCGAGCACCCGCCGAAACGCATCCTTAAGCTCAGGATACTGACGCAAGATCAGCAATAATCGCCGCAAATGATCCTGATAAGGCCCCGACTCCAACGCCGCCACCTCAAACACCTGATCCCACTCCATCCACCCCCGCGCCACCTGATACAACGCCACCCGCACCAGATAAGGATGACCCGCCAGCAGATCCTGCAACCGATCCCGTTGCGCCCCCGTCACCGTCAACCCATGCCGCCCGATCAGATCCTGCACCTGATCCACCGACAACTGCCGCAACCGCACCGACAGCCCCACATTCGCAAACGGAGACTGAGTCAGATCCGTCAGCATATACGGCTCCGTCGAATGCACCACCACCCACCGCAGCTTCCCCCACTCCGGATCACTCTTGCCCATTTCATGCCAAGCCCGCAGCATCCCAAAGAAATCCTGCGCCAGCCTTGCATCCTCAAACAACCGATCCGCCTCATCCAACCCCACCACCCAAGGCGACTCGATCCTAGGCAACAGATAATCCTCAAAAAAGTTCGTACAGCTATCATTGCTCCCAAAAAACCCCCAATTCGTCCTCGGATCCTGATCCACCCCCAACCGCCGCCCGATCCGCTGACACAACCACTGCAACATCCGATCCAGATCAGTCAACGTCTCTCGATCCACCTGCTGCAACGTCAACGGGATCGTCCGATACCCCAACCCCTGCGCATGAGCCAACAACCGCGCCAACAACGACGTCTTCCCCATTTGCCGAGGAGCCCGGATCTTAATCAAAGCCCCCCGCTTCGAGATCTCCCGCCAACACTCCGACTCATCCGGATCACGCACCACATAAAACGGAGATTCAACCCCCACCTGCCCCACCGGCAACTCCGGCTCAGCCACCGGCAACGGCGGACTCTCCCTCGTCTCGATCCTCACCTCCACCGGGATCCGTTCCTGAGTCTCCTCATCCCCCTGTTGCCCCTCGATCCGCTCAAGCACGTCCTGGATCAGTCGCGGTGTATCCTCTTCGGATCGCCACTCCCACTGTTGAAACTCAGATAAATAACTGCGCAAGTCATAGTTGAGCGGATGCCGTCGATCCACCCCCACTCGGATTGGCACGATCACAGGACGTTTCCTAGGTCGGATCTGTCGCAACTCCCAAGCACGGCGAACCTGTTCGGTCACAAAATCACTGATCGCCGCCGCCTCCGACACCAGCACCACAAAATAGTCCGCCTCCCGCAAGGCTTGATCGATCCGTTCCGGCCAGTTGGCCCCAAGCTTGATATCCTCCTCAGCCAGAACAACCCGATGCCCCCACTCCTCCAACTTATGCCCCAATGCCAGAGCCAGCTCCCGATCCGGAGACACCTCTCGATAACTCATAAACACCTGAGCCTTACCCAGATCCCCCCCTAGAAACACCGGCGTTTGCTCCTCTGGGATCCCTAGCAACTGGATCGCATTACACCCAAACCGATAGGCCGCTTTGTAGGATCGCCCCGCTCCCAACGCATCGTAAAATCCGACAGCAAAAGCCAGCGCAGCCTCATCTCCAATAGCTTTGTCCATACCCACCACACAACCCACCTGGGGACGGATCACCTCAGCTTGATCACTCGAATAACAAGCATTCAGCACAACACACTCGATCTCAAAGAGACAGAACAGATCGGCCAAAGCTTCTCCGCTGATCTGTCTGGCTCGACCCCTTTCATCCTTAACGATCAGTCCATCCGTCTTACCGTGTCCGCTGAAGTGAAGGATCTGAGGATTCGTGTCCAGTAGGGCTCGTCTCCAATCTTCCGCTCGCACCGCCCAACGAGCAACTAACTGATACTGATCCCGCCGCTTAGTTCGTTGTAATCCCTCACCAATATCTCGTAGTTCTTGATCGAGTCTCAAGTGAGTGCTTCCTTTGGGATTAGCAGCCAGAAAGAGGATGGTCTTGGGTTCAGTGCTCATAGGATCTAACCGAGTAACTCTCAGTCATTTTACCCAGGGATCCTCCCGAATCACCTTGGATCTCAATAGGTTGATCAACCGATCCGCACGAGATGCTGTTACCTATCAGAGAGGGAGAGCCAGGGATCAGTACCTTCAGGAGGGTAGTCCTCCAAAGGAAAGGATAGTATAATAGCTAAACCTTTCTTACTAGCTT